>NZ_JBQIIT010000064.1:0-2061 GCF_056795635.1 Adlercreutzia sp.
TCGTTGGTGAAGCGCTCGCCGTGCTCGTTGACCTGCAGGAAGAACTCCTGGCCGAACTGGAGGATATGAGCCATTACCGCATGGGGTCCCACGTCCAGGTGGCCGCCGACGTTCATGCCCATCTGCTGGCCGTCGCCGGTATCGGCGGGGTTGCCGTCGTGATCCGTCACCTCGTATGAGAACAGGAATTTGTCCTGGTTCTTCAGAATCCACGGAGCATACTGCCCCAGCATTTTCTCGTTGTGGGAATAGCCGCCCGTGGCGAGCACCACGCCCTTGGAGACACGATAGCGCGTGTAGCCCTCGCCCTCATCATTGCGGCAGATCACGGCGGTTATCTGGCCGTCAGCAGTCTCGAGCTTCACGGCTGGCGAATAGAATTGCACCTGCGCGTTGCCGGTGGCCACGGCTGCATCGACATTGGCCTGCAGAATGGGCGTATGGGTCTCGTCTCCGCCGCTGATGCAGCAGCATCCGGCGAACAGGCGTTCGTGATCGATGCCGAAGCGGTAGACGCCGCTCGTGAGCGTATCGGCGCAAACGAACAGCTGATTAGGATCTTCGGGAAGCTCGTCTTCCATGCCGAGCCAGATGAGGCCGTCGTATGCGGAGGTGTACCACTCGAAAGCCTCTCCGCAGTTCTTCAGCCACTTCGTGGTTATGCGATAGTCTGCGCGATGTGACATTTGCGTCATGAGCTCGTTGGCCACCTCGGTGGGGCTGATGTCCTCGATTCCGATGGAGCGCGTCTTCTCGGTGCCGAAGGCGGCGAACATGTTCGAGCGAGCACTGGGCTTGCTGCCCTTCTCGACGCCGATTACCTTGAGTCCTCCTTCAGCGGCAGAACGCAGGGCTCCTACCCCCGCCACGCCCAGGCCGACCACGCACACGTCGCAATCAACCGTCTCGATAATCTTGTCCTCGGGGATGTCGGTTTCCACCAGGGTGCCAGTGTCAGCGAGGGCGGTCTGGTCGTCGCCAGCTGCCTCGGTTGGCTGCTTCGGGGCGCAGCCGGCGAGGCCTGCGCCGGCAGCTGAAGCGCCCGCCAGCCCGAGCGCTGCCAAAAAGCTTCGGCGGCTGAGCGTTCCCTTCTTCCCAAAATCCTTCATCGTCACGGTACCCTCCTTTTGTCGTGTATCAGGACAGCACCTATGTCACCGCATTGAGAAGCCGTGGAAAACAGGAGAAACGTATGAAATACAAGAAAAAGCACCCTATACGAAAAGTACGACAACCATCTGACCAGGCGGTTTATTCCTTCGAGGTCGTTTCAACGAGCGAGATAAGCTCTTGGCGCGAATGGACGCCGCATTTGGTGTAGATGTGCTGCAGGTGAGATTTCACCGTGCTCTCGCTGATTACGAGCTTCTCTGCAATGTAGGGGGCGCTTCGTCCGACGATGTAGAGATTGAATACATCGCGTTCGCGAGTAGTCAGGCCCATGTTGTCGCTGAATGATTCAAGGGGACGACCCGAGAGTGAGGTGAGCTTCGCGCCGCCGCTTGCGGACAACAGCAGCGACATGGTTCGATCCTCCAGAATCCAAATGGATGCCACGACGAGCAGAAGGGCCATGAAGAGCATGGCGACCCTGCTTGCGATGTGGGGTCCGAAAAAAGCGGAAGCTAGCAGGGGGAGGGACCCTAAAGTCCCCACACACCAGGCAGTGGCTAAGATTCTCACACGAGTACCAGGATACAGCCGCCCCAGGAGCAATCCCATGTAGAGGGCGCCGCATTCCAAAAGAGAGTATGCGATGCCGGCCAACACGTAGGCAAGGTAGGTGAGAGTCGATGAGAACAGCACTAAGATAAGAGCGACCAGCGAAAGGGTCGCAACCACTTTCGTCCATACCGACAGATTGAAGTCTCGCCCGCGGTTAAAGAGCCAGAGCACGAGTGCGAGCGATATAGCGGTAATGATGACGGGGAACATCTCGCCTTCTGCCTGCTGCAGGAAGACCGAGTACTGCAAGGATCCCACCACCAGTCCGATAACAAAGAAGCTGCAGAGGATTTTCGCCAGCGAAGACGGCTCGAGGGTAAAAGACCGCTCGGCCTC
>NZ_JBQIIT010000036.1:0-12387 GCF_056795635.1 Adlercreutzia sp.
GACAGCACGCTTTCCACGGCGCAATAGGCCGGCCCCAAGAACAAAAGCACGGCCGCCACCAGGCTGAGCCGCCGGTGCACCGGGCGGTGGAGCAGGTAGGGCTCGGCCATGGCCAGGGCTAGCAGCGTCAGGCAGGCAGAGCCCAGAAAGGCGAGGAACGAAACGAGCGCCCCTTCGTCGGACAGAGGGCCGAAGCGCAGCGAGCGCATGGACACAAGGGCTGAAATGCAGAAGAAATAGGCGATGAAGCATACAAGGCCGACATCCCCGTCATGACCATGGCCCTTCGCCTTGCAATCGTCGCGCTGCAACCCCGCGTGTTCCTTGTGTGCAAACCCAGCCATGCCCCATCATCCTACGTATAGGTATGTCATTGCGCCCCTGCGAACGAGCCGCCCATCAGCCAACTCCATGCGCGAGGCGCTTCCGTCCCGTAATTCTAGCATGAGCATCTGCGCCCTCTCCCCTCGCGTCAGTCTTGCGGCAACCCCACGTTCGCATAGAACCGATAGAACGAGTACCGACCGGCCACAATGGCCGCCATAACCAGAGCCGCACCGGTAATGGCCCACGTCAGTGACGCACTGGCTCCCAGCATGCCAAAGGCCCACAGGGTGGAGCCAGCCACAATGGCCAGCACCCGCACCGCACCCAGGACATTCCACTGCTCGAGCAGCCGATGAGCATCGCGTCGGCGACGCACGTTCTTCGCCACCACCGCCCCTTGAGCGTGCACCACGAACACCGCAGCCGCGCAGCAGAGCACCTCGGCCACCACGAGCCCCTGACGCACGGTACCATCGCCCAGCTGGCCGCCACAAAGGATGACGCCCTCTGCCACCACACCGCCAAGCAGCGCGATGACGGCGAACTCCACCGAGAACGACGGACTGTGCCAGGTAGGCACCGTGCGCATGCGGTAGGCCAAGCACTGGAACAGCACGAACAGACCAGCACAGCCGGCTACAAAGGCCAGCGGAATCTTCCACATATCCCCCGCTGCGATGAGGTTCTGCGACACCAGCACGTACAGGCAGCAGGCTACCACGAACAGAACCCCCGCAAACACCTCGTTGGACACGGCGGAATTGCCCAGGCGCATGAACGCCCGCAGGGCCGCCGCCGGCTTACCCAGGTGCAGGGTGGAACAGGCCAGAGCCGCCGCCAGCAGCAAGCAGAAGAAGGTGCCCGTGAAGCCCGTAGTGAGCAGAGTCACTTCGGGAAACACGTCGAACAAGGCCAGGAGCGCCGTGACGATCCACGCCCCAGCACACAAGGGAGCCACCGAGGTGAACACCACCAGCGGCCACTCTGATACTACGGATCGCATCTTAGATCTCCTTTCCGTTGGCCAGCACGCACTGGGCCGTATCGGACGGACAGCCATGGCGATGGGGTGTGATCACGATGTTGGGACGGGTATAGCTGCCCGGCGGCAGCGGTGCTACATCGCACTGCGACCCGTGACGGCCCCGTATCTCGTCAATCTCGCCGAACTCCAGAGCGCGCATGGGGCACGCCTCCACGCACAACGGCACTCGCCCCTCCTCCACACGGGCACGGCACCCGTCGCACTTGCGCATGACGCGCAGGACCCGACTATAGCTAGGGGCCTTATAGGGACAAGCGAAGGCGCAGCTGCCGCAGCCGATGCACTGATGGCTGTCGAGCACCACGAAGCCGTCGTCCTGCTTGCGCATGGCTCCCGACGGGCACACCTGCTGACAGACCGGATCGTCGCAATGGTTGCAGGCAATGGACAGGTAATAGGTGAACACCTGGTGGCGCCAGGCGCCGCCCTCCTGCATCCACGTGCCCCCCGAGGCTTCGCACACCCGCCGAAACGACGGCGTCTCGCCTAGCTGATAGGCGTCACGACAAGCCATCTCACAGGTCTTGCATCCCGTGCAACGGGCCGCGTTTACCCGGAAACCGTACTGCTTTCCCACGGTGCTCACCCCGCCTTCCGTACCTGGGCACAATTCGTATGCTGCGGATTTCCCTTGGCCAGCGGCGTGGGGCGGCTCGAAGTGAGCGTGTTGATGCATCCTCCCCGATCGAGTCGGTCTCCCTCCATGTCGGCCCGATGCCACGCGCCCTCGCCCAGGGCGATCACCCCGGGCATGATGCGCTCAGTCACCTTCGCCTCGATGAGCAGACGCCCGAAGGCCGTGGATACCTCCACTTCCTCACCGTCCTCGATGGCGCGGGGAACCGCATCCACCGGATTGATCCACAACTGATGGCGAGCCCGCTCCTTGATGGCGTCCAGCGAACCGTAGGAGGAATGGGCACGGCTGCGATGATGGTAGCCGATCAGCTGCAAGGGGAATCGCTCCCGGTCGGCAGTGCCGGGCTCGAAGGTAAGCGGCGCGTACACCGGCAGCGGACTGATCACCTCGTCGTCGCGCAGCACGAAATGGGCCGTATCCGCCAGAATCTTCTCGGAGTACACCTCGATCTTGCCCGAGGGGGTGTCCAGGGGATGGCCCTCGGGGTCGTCCCGGAACTCCTTGAAGGCCACGTGCGCCCCATCGGGATTGTCACGGCGGTACACTCCTACCTCTAAAAGCTCGTCGTAGGGAGGCAGGTCGGGGTCGGCGGCACGGGCCTGATCGTAGATGACCTGACGCCATTCCTCCTCGCTGCGCCCCTCGGTGAAGGCCTCGCCGAAGCCGAGGCGCTCGGCCAGCTGGGACAGCATCCAATACAGGGTGCGCCGCTCGCCGCGAGCCGGCAGGTACTGGGAATTCATGAGCACGTAGCCCGTATCTCCCGCCCAGTCGTTGGCGATGAGGCTGGGCTGCTCTACGGGCATCAGGTCGGGCAACACCACATCGGCATAACGCGCCGAGGCCGTCAGGAAGGTGTCGATGGCCACGATGAACTCGCAGCCATCCTCGTCCACCAGAATGTCGTGGGTGCGGTTGATGTTCGAGTGCTGGTTGATAATGGTGTTGCCCGCGTAGTTCCAGAGAAACTTGATGCCGCAGCGCAGGCGATCGACCCCCCTCACCCCGTCCTCGGCCGCCGTCATCTGGGGGCCGCGGGCGATGGCATCGGTCCACAGGAACACCGGGATGGCCGCCGCGACGGGATTGTCGGGACCGGGCACGTCGCCCTCGAAGAAACGGTAGGTCTCGAAATCCGACCCGGTATTGCCCCCGGATATGCCCACGTTGCCCGTGAGCACGGCCAGCATGGCGATGGCCCGGGCCGTCTGCTCGCCGTTGCTGTGGCGCTGGGGACCCTTGCCCTGGCAAATGGCGCAGGGCTTCGCCGCCGCAATGGTGCGAGCCAGCTTCACGATGGTATCGACGGGCACGCCGGTGGTGGCGCTGGCCCACTGGGGCGTCTTCGGACAGCTATCGGGACCAGCGCCCATGATGTAGCTCTTGTAGCTGGAGCCTGGCGGGGCCGAGGAGGGCAGCGTATCCTCATCGTAGCCCACGCAGTAGCGGGCGAGGAACGCGGCATCCACCAGGCCTTCCTCGATCATCACGTAGGCCAGCGCGGCCGCCAGCGCCCCATCGGTGCCCGGGCGTATGGCCACCCACTCGTCGGCGCAGTTCGCCGCCGTCTCGGAATAACGCGGGTCGATGACGATGGTGCGCACATCGGCCTCGGCAAGGGCGTCCTTCAGGTGCACCGAGCCGCCGCCCCCGCACATCTTCGTCTCGAAGCTGTTGTCGCCGAACAGCACCACGAGCTTGCTATGGCGCACATCCGAGGGGGTGTTGGCATCGCGTGCGCCGTACATATAGGGAAGGGCCGCGTCGATTTGGGAATGGCTGTAGTCGCCATAACCGTCCAGACAGCCGCCGTAGAGGTTCATGAACCGATGGAGGAACCCCATGATGTTGGCGCACATGACGCCGCTGGCGAAGTTGATATAGACCGCCTCGTTGCCGTAGGTCTCCACCACCCGCGTCAAGTTGCGGGCGATCAGATCCAGTGCCTCGTCCCAGCTGACGCGCTCGAAGCGCCCGGAACCGCGGGGACCCACCCGTCGCAGCGGATAGCTCAGGCGCTCGGCATGGTTGATCCACTCGCGTATAGAGCGGCCGCGCAGACAGGCTCGAATCTGGCGCGCGTCGGCCCCATCGTCGATGGAGCGGTCCGATTCTACCCACACCAACTCGTCGCCCTTCATGTGAAAGTTCAGGATGCAGCGGCCCTCGCAGTTCACGCTGCAATAGCCGAACACGGTGCGCGTGCCGTCGCTGACGCGCCCGTAGGAGTCCACCAGCTTTTCCGGCTGGACGGACAGGGAAGTCTTAGCCGACGTAAACACGGGATGCCTCCTCTTCAAGGTCGTTGCGCCGCGGGGATGCCGCTGCGCGGGCGCAGGAGCGGTCAAGAACAAAGCGCCCCACGCGCAGCACACCGTAGGCACCGAACACCACAGCGCCGACCACCAGCGTCGAAGTCGCATCGCCCACGCCCTTCAGGGCGGCGGGATACAGAATCAGTACCTCGTGTACGAAGATGAGCCCGAAGAACACGTAGGAGGCCCGCTGCACGTTCTTCCACACCGAAGCCCGCATGGCCCGCTTGATGCCCTTGACCGAGGTCGCACCAAGCACGATCAGCAACACGAAGAGCACGAGGGCCACCAGCAGCGATGCCTGCTGGTTGACTGCCAGGGCGTCCAGGTGAGTTGCCAGCGGCCCCAGATAGGAGCTGAGGTAGTTCAGACAATGGGCAAGCGCGAGGATGCACGCCATGAGGGACAGCTCGGCCCGAATGGGGCCGATGGCGCGGCGCACGGGCGATGACTCCGCGAACACGCCGCAGTACATCACGATGACGAACAGCGAGGTGGCCACCATGCCCTGCTGCACCACTGGGGCCAGCACCCGCAGCGCGGCCGGCGGGAAGTTCAGTCCCACCCCTGCCACATACAGCAGATCCAGAGCCACGGCCAAGCCGTACCATAGCCACGGCATCCGATGAATGCAGCGGTGCGCCACCGCCACCACCGCCGCCGTGATGATCAACACAACGAGAAAACTCATAGGAACTCTCCCCTTCACGATGAGCCCGAAACCGAGCCCAAGCGCTCCCTACGCCGTCAGCATCGCGGCGAGCCGCTCGCTCTCCTCTTCCAGCGCCGCGTCCTCGTCCAGCACTTCATCGAGATAGCGGGCCCAAGCCGCGTAGAAACCGCTTCGATCATGCTCGCGCACACGGGCGCAGAATCGATGCGCCCACCGGTTCAGATGCTGCTCGGCGAAAGCGCCCTGGGTGCGCAGCAGCGCCGCTACCGCCGCCGGATCGACAACCGCCGACTCCACGCTCTCGATGCCGGCGGCCAAGGTGCCATCGGCGACCTCGCGAGACGCCTCTGAGCCGAGGGCCATCAACAGGCCGTCGCACAGGTTGCGCAAAAACTCCAACTCGGTACCGATAGCATCTTCGGGCTCGCGGTTCTTCGCCTTCATGATGTAGCCATGGCACTCGTAGAAACGACGCACGGCCAGGGTATCCGCCGTGAACATGCGCGATACGCCCGACAGATAGGCCGATTCGTGCAGCGGCGCCATCACCTCGCGCGGCCCCAAGAACAGCCGGGCGTACTCGGTACGCGTGGCCGTGGCCAGGGATTCCATATCGTCGCAGGACAGCGCCGCCAGAGCCCGGCCCAGCCGATCCTCGGGCGAGGCGTCCGGCACGCCGGCCGCCCCTGCGGCCTCGGCCACCATGTGGCGCACGGCCTCGGCGGGAGTCTCGCGGCTGAACACCGCGGCAGTCACGGCGAAACGCTCGCGCCGCATGGCCGTGATATCGGCCAGGGCAGCCACCGCAGCAGCCGGGTTCATCGATTCGTCCATAGCTCACAGCTCCTCGCAGGTTAGGCGGCGACCGGGAAAGGAAGCCCGGCCGCCGCGCGTTGGCTACTGGTCCTGGATGGTGGTGGAGGTGCTCAGCAGATCGACCGCTGCCGCAAAGTAGGCCTGGGCTGCCTCGTTGGAGTCGTACACCTCAAATCCCAAGGATTTCGCCGCCAAATCGGTGATGTCCATCTGCCGAGCATGGGTCTGGGCCGCCACGCACATGTTGTTCACCTGTACGCCGCAACCGGCGCAGGCAGTCAGAATGTAGTCGGCGCCCACCTCATCGGCCTCGGACACGCGGGCCACGCCGGAGGTTGGCACGCTGCCGATCTCGTAGAAGGCGTTCACCAAACCGCAGCACAGCGAGTCCTGGCGGTTGTGGCGCATGTCCTCGTAGTCCACACCAGGCACCGCCCTGATAAAGTTGCGCGGCTCCTCGTACACGTTGAACCAACGACCCAGATGGCACGGATCGTGATAAGTGACCTTCACATCCACTGGCTCGCCGGCGCCCAAGTCCAGCGTGCCGCTTTCCACCAGCTCGTTCAACACGACCACCGAGTGGACGAACTCGATGTCGAAGGGCAGCCCGTGGGCCTCGGCGATGCCGCCGTACAGCTCGGCGAAGGTGGCCAGGCACGCAGGGCAGGGGGTGATAACCTGCTTCACGCCGGCCGCGTTCATGCGCTTGATGTTCTCCACGACGCGCGCTTCGAAATCCTCGGCGTAGCCGCCCAAGAACAGGTAGAAGCCGCAGCAGATATCCGATCCGTTATCGCCCAGATCTACCGGCTCGATGCCGGCGGCGTTCAACAGGTGCACAGCGTTTTGAGCTGTGTTCTTCGAGATGGTCTGGGTCCAGCAGCCAGGCCAGAACCCGATTTCTCCAGTATCGCTGAAGCGCATGTCGTCGGTATGCCAACTCAGGGCCTCCACGTCCGACCCCCAGAAGTTGCCCGTGCCCAGCACGTTGCCGCGCAGGGCCGCCAGACCGGCGTTCGAGAAGCCCTTCTGCTTGAAGTAGGGCTTGGCACCCAGGTACTCGTCGGCCATCTTCAGCGACACTTCACAGGTCTGCTCGCAGCGCTTGCAAGTAGTGCAGATGTTCAGCTTGTGCACCATGGACACGTCGAAGGGAATATGGCCCTTGGCGTATTCCTTGATGAGGTACCACTTGCCGCGCGGGGAGTTGTCCTCCCACGGATCGGGCAGAAAGACCGTGCACTTGCTGCGGCAGAAACCGCACTCGGCGCAGGCGAAGGCGCTCTCTTCCATATGATTGGGCAGATCGGTGAGGGGCTTCACCTCGTTATTGCGGCCGCCGAGCACGCGGCCCAGAGCCGCACCGATGCCGGCCACTCCGCGAGCCGAGCCAATGGCGCGGGCGATCAGCTTTGCCGGCGACTTCCCGTCCAGCGACGGGGGCAGCACCTTGCCAGGATTCATGATGCCGGCCGGATCGGTCTCGGCCTTGAAGGCGGCCACACGCTTCAAGGTGTCCAGGCCGAAGATGTCCTCGGACTCGGCGGTCAAATACATGCCCGAAGCGTAGGCGCGACCGCCCAGCTTCTTCGCCACCTCCGAGATAACGAGCGAATTCGCAAAGGCCATGGTGAAGTCGTCCTTGCGCTCGTCGGCCAGAATAAAGCCGATCAGGGCCAGCATGGTATCGCCCACCACCGTGGCCTCGTAGACGAAGGAGTCCTCGTACTTCTTCACCATGGTCTCGTTGAAGGCGACTAGCTTGTCCTGGGCCACCAGGACATCGACGGGGATGATCGAGGGACCGAATTTCTTGCCCCGCAGCGGATAGTAACGCTCGGCCCAGAGGGCAGCAGCCGCCCCGGCGCCCAGATCGGTGCCGTGGGCTGCCGCCGCAGCCGCGCCCAGGCCATCGACGTCGGCGGTCACCGCCAGCACGATCCAGTTCTCGGGGAGGGCGGCACCGGTGGCTCGGTTCATAAGAGCCACGTAGTTCGGCGGCTGGATGTTCACGTGCCATGCGCCGGCCCGCTGGGCTGCACGGGCGAAGGCTTGAGCCGCCGCAGCATCGGCAAAGGAGAACGCCGCCACGGTTTCTTCCCCGGCGGATAGCATGCGGAAAGTCACAGCGGTCACGATGCCGGTAATGCCCTCCATACCGTAGACGAGGGCCACCTCATCGCCCTCGAAGGTGCGCAGGGAGCCATCGCCCAGCACAGCGGTCACCGACACGAGATTGTCGGCCAGGGTGCCCGCAGCGGCGCTGCCGATGCCGGCACCGCCCTGGCCCACAAACCCGCCGATCGTAGCCGAAGGGGCACTCGTCGGCATGAGGGGCATGCGGAAGCCCTGAGCGCGCAGAGCCTCGTCGATATCCTGCAGGGTGGTCGCCGGCAGCGCCGTGGCCGTGCCGGCCTCGGTGTCCACAGACACCAGGCCGCGCATGCGGTACATATCCACCACGATGCCGCCGGCCGCGGGCACCGCGCCGCCATAGCCGGCCGAGGCCGAGCCCCGCGGCGTGAGGGGCACGCCCCCGTCGCGAGCCAGGCGCGCGATCTGCTGCACCTCTTCCACCGTTTCCGGCTGCACCACCATATCGGGCAGGGTGCGGATGAACTTCTTCACCACATCGGGCAGGGTGCCCATGTCGTGGCTGTACACCACGCGGCGCACGTCCACCGTGCTGGCGCGGTCGCCTAATTCGCTTTGCAACGCTTCCAGAGTTGCCTGGTGATCCATGATGTCTCCTCGCATCGCGGGCCTCGGTGCGGCATTGCCTGCAAAGGGGAGGCGCGCAATGCCGCCCCGAGGCCCCTCTCTCATAGGGGCCGCCTCCGAAGAGGCGGCCGCTCTCAACGGGTAGATCGGCGCTTACCGAATGGGAATGAAGCGCGTCGTAGGATTCGTGGACTCAACAGTGAAGCCCGCGCCCTCGGGCACGCCGCCCGCAGCCTCATTGTTCTCCACCGTATCCACGGTGAGGATCTTCATCGGGCAGGCCTCGACGCAGGCCGGCACATCGCCCGCATCCAGGCGCGCAGCGCACATATCGCAGCGGATGATGCGGTTCTCTTCCTCCAGGTACACGGGATGCTCGTAAGGGCACGCCTTGATGCACGACTGGCAGCCGATGCACACCTCGGGGTCGTGCACCACGATACCGTCCTCGCGCTTCACCGTAGCACCCGTGGGGCACACGCTGACGCAGGCCGGATCGGCGCAGTGGTTGCAGGCCACGGTAATCCAGGGACCCACGGGCTGCTGCTCGAAGCTGGTGGCCTTGCGCAGCTGCACCTCATCGGGGGTGCGATGGCGCATCTGGCAGCCCGTGACGCAAGACTGGCAGCCGATGCACCACTTCTGATCCAAAAGAAAACCCATTTGACTAGCCATGAGGTAGCTCCTTCTTCTTCACGAACGTCGTTAGGCCTTGCGCACATCAACCAGGTTGGCCTGGAAGGACGTGCCCATGCCGTAATCGGACGTGTAACTGGGCGTGGTCACATTCACATTGTTCTTGCCGTCCATGACCTTCGGCCATGCGCTCTTCAAGCCGGCAACGTTGCCCGCAGCAATAACGTCGTCCCCGACGACCATGGCCGTCAGCGAGTTGCACACGCCGCGATCGTTGAACACCTCGACCGCATCCCCGTCGGCGATACCGCGGGCTGCAGCATCGGCCTCGTTGATGTACAGGTAGGGGTCGCCGTGCAGCAGACGGATCTTGCCGATGTTGTGCCAGTTCGAGCCGCACAGATTCTTCGAGGTCACCGTAAGGAAGTTGAGGGGATAGACCGCCGCCAGATCGGGCGTGCCGTCTTTGCTCTCGGCCGAGGGAATGTACTCGACGACCGGGTGCAATCCCAGCTCCTTGAGGCGATCGGAGTAGAACTCGATCTTGCCCGAGGGCGTGGCGAAGCCGTTAGCGAGATCGTCCGCATAGGGAACGAAGTCGGGAAGCTTGCGCCAGTGCTCCTGCTTGAGCGTCTCGTAGCTCATATTGGGCCCGTAAATGGGGTTCGCGCCCTCGGTTCCCTCGATCAGGGCCTTGGCCAGAGCGGGAATGTCGTCGTCGAAGCACGGATCGGTGTAGCCCATGGCCTTGGCCAGGGTGTTGGCCATCTCGATGTTGGTCTTGGCCTCGCCTGCCGGCTCAACAGCCGGCGTGTTGTGGTTGATGTACCAGCCATGGTAGTCCTGATGGATGTCCTCGGTCTCCAGCAGGTCCGTGCAAGGCAGGATGATGTCGGCGTAGTCGGCCGTGTCGGTGTACCACTTGTCCGAGACCACCACGAACACCTCGTCGCGGGCCAAGCCCTCGCGCACGCGCTTGTTGTTGGGAACACTGACCAGGGGGTTGCCGTTGTAAACAAAAACCGCGCGGCAGGGCTCGCCTTCATAGCGGCCCGTCTCGTTCAGGACGTCCGCATAGTCGGTGATGTTGATGACGCGGTACTTGTAGCCGCCATCCTTAATCTGATCCCACGTGGTCACATAGCCGCCACCGGGCGTGGACGCGCCCAACAGCTCGGTGCCCATGCTCACATTGTCGAAGTTGAGCGCCCAATAGCCGCAGGTGAGCCACTGGAAGCCAGCGGCGGCGTTCGTGCCGATCTGACCGGTCAGGGCGGGCAGGAAGCTGATAGCGCGAATCTTCGAACCGCCGTTGGAGTCGCGGTTGACCTGCATGCCGATCTGAATGATGGACGTCTCGGCCTCCGCGTAGGTGCGAGCGAACGTCTGCAACTCCTCCACCGTGCAATCGCACGTCTTGGCCACGCGCTCGGCCGGCCACAGGTCGGCGGCGGCCTTCAGCTGGTCAAGGCCCATGCAGTACTTCTCGACGTACTCCTTGTCGTAGATGCCCTCATCGAGCAGGATCTTCACGACACCCAGAGCGAACGGCGTGTCGGTGCCGGGACGAATCTTGATCCACTGATCGGCCCACTCGCACAACGGAATGCGGAACGGGTTGACCACGACGACCTTGCCGCCGTTCTCGATGCACTGCTTGACGTACTTGACAGCATGGACCGACGTCGCCGAGAGGTTGCTGCCCCACGACACGTACAGCTTGGTATTGGCATACTGCTCGGGATCGACGTCCTTCTGGGAGCCGAACGTGTAGGGCAGTGCCGCCACCCCGGCGGCCTCGCACATATTCGGCATCAGCGCCGAGGCACCCATGCGGTACAAAAAGCGCAGAACGCCGCTGAAGAAGCAACCGTTGATCAGGCCAAACGTACCCGAGAACGTATAGGGCACAATGGCCTCGGAACCCTCATTGGCAATGATCTCCTTGAAGCGGTCGGTCACCGTCTGCACGGCTTCTTCCCAGGAGATGCGCTCGAACTGGGCGCCGGGGCCCTTCGGTCCCACGCGCTTCATGGGATAGATGATGCGGTCTTCCGAATAGTGGTAGTCAAGGTAGGTCTGGCCCTTGACGCACGGGCTGCCCGCCGTGTAGGGGTTGTCCTTGTCACCGCGAATCTGAACGGCAACGCCATCGACGACCTTGGTGCAGATGCGGCAGGTGTCGTAGCAGTTCTTCGGGCATACGCCGTGGACGATCTCCCCCTCGGCCGTCTCCCAATCGTACTGGTAGCCCGCGCCACTCCCCTCGCCCGTCTCAGACAACGAATCGTCGCCTGAATCGGCCGCCGGCGCGCAGCTGGTCAACCCCGCAGCGGCCACGGTGCCGACCGCAAGCCCCTGGAGAAAGCGACGGCGAGAAAGCCCTCCTCCGGAATGCTTCAAATCAGTGCTAGCCATGGAATCCTCCTCTTCCGGTCTTGACCCGATCCATTGGGAACACGTGCTTCGTTACGGGTCGCGGTCATCTTATAGACAGGCCTCGCCGTACCGCATCCTGCATAACAAAGGATTTAGGACGCAGCCGGCGGCCCAAGGCGAAAACGCCCTACCGTAAAACACACTATGCTTGGATGAATATAAATTCCATCTGGGATAATGCCCATATATTGACACTCTGGTAGAAAACAACGAACCCCGGCATCGTAAGATGCCGGGGTTCGAACGTTTCATGGTCGGGTTGACAGGATTTGAACCTGCGGCCTCTGCGTCCCGAACGCAGCGCTCTACCAAACTGAGCCACAACCCGAAAGTGCTCTTCTCGCGAACAGCGAACGATATGATACCACAGAAGCCGCACCGCGCAAGGAAAAAGTTCGGAGATACGCACTCTTCACGCGAATCGAGGGTGCACGCGCACGACACCGGGGTCGCGGCGGCAAGCGAGAGCGCAACCCATCACTGCCGGTATCGATGCGGGTGACTTACGCGAGAACGCAGCCCGTCGTCTTTCTAGTATCGGTACAGGCGGCTTGCGTTCGTCCGCATCCGGAGCGGCCTATGCATATCTCGCCAGATTCTCGCTTCTGCATCTTTTGGTTCGATATGCATAGTTTTGAGAGCCTCAGCAAGCTGGAATCTATGCATATCGAGGGAAAACTCGCAGCAAACCTATACAAATCGCCGCAAAATGCGCACCGCTGCGAATTCTAGCCCGATATGCATAAGGTGACCAGGGCGCGCTCCTGCCGCC
>NZ_JBQIIT010000037.1:0-11168 GCF_056795635.1 Adlercreutzia sp.
AGCCGCCTGGAGATCGGGCGCGAGGCCTTCATCGAGGAGTGCTACAAGTGGTACGAGGAGTACGGCACCACCATCGTGAACCAGATCAAGGGCATGGGCTGCTCCTGCGACTACGATGACGAGCACTTCACCCTGGAGCCGGCCTACGTGCGCGCCGTGCGGAAGCTGTTCGTGGACTGGTACCGCGACAAGCTCATCTACCGCGGCAAGCGCATCGTGAACTGGTGCCCGAGCTGCACCACGGCCATCGCCGACGACGAGGCCGAGTATGTGGACGAGGCGGGGCACCTGTGGTACCTGCGCTATCCCCTGACCGAGCCCGTGGACGGCCTTGAGTACCTCGTGGTGGCCACCACGCGCCCCGAGACCATGCTGGGCGACACCGGCGTGGCCGTGAACCCCAAGGACGAGCGCTTCGGGCATCTCGTTGGCAAGACGGTGAAGCTGCCGCTCGTGGACCGCGAGATCCCCATCTTCGCCGACTGGCACGTGGACACCGAGTTCGGCACCGGCTGCGTGAAGGTGACCCCCTCCCACGACCCGAACGACTGGGCCATGGGGGAGCGCGCCGGCCTTGAGCGCATCAACATCTTCGACGAGACGGCCCATGTGGTGGAGGGCTACGGCGAGTTTACGGGCCTGAGCCGCGACGAGGCCCGCGAGGCCGTGGTGGCCGCCTTCGAGGCGCTGGGCCTGCTCGATCACGTGGAGGACCACGACCATTCCGTCATGACCTGCTACCGCTGCCACACCAAGCTGGAGCCCTGGGAGTCCGAGCAGTGGTTCGTGGCCGTGGACGGCCTGAAGGAGGCCGCCGCCCGGGTGGTGGAGGACGGTTCCATCCAGTTCCATCCGGCGCGGTGGAAGCAAGTGTATCTGGACTGGCTCGCGAACCTGAAGGACTGGTGCATCTCCCGCCAGCTGTGGTGGGGCCACCGCATTCCCATGTTCTACTGCGATGATTGCGGCTGGGAGGACGCCTCGGTGGACGAGGTGGAGGTCTGCCCGGTGTGCGGGGCGCCGGTGCGCCAGGACGACGACGTGCTGGACACTTGGTTCTCCAGCCAGCTGTGGCCCTTTGCCACCATGGGCTGGACCGAGGAGGGCATGGACGCGCCCCAGATGCGCACGGCCTACCCGACCCAGGTGCTCTCCACGGCCCGCGACATCATGGGCCTGTGGGTGGCGCGCATGGTCATGGCCTCCATGTACTGCTGCGATGACACCATTCCCTTCGAGGACGTCATCATCCATCCCACGGTCATGGCCGCCGACGGCAAGCCCATGTCCAAGAGCCGCGGCAACGGCGTGGACCCGCTGCGCCTCATGGAGGACTACGGTGCCGACGGCATGCGCTACGGCCTGCTCATGCAGGTGACCGGCGCCCAGGACATGAAGTTCAACGAGGCCAAGCTGGAAAGCTCCCGCAACTTCGCGAACAAGGTGAAGAACGCGAGCCGGTTCGTGCTCATGAACCTGGAAGGGTACGAGCCCGGCGCGCCCGAGCCGGTTACGCCGGCCGATCGCTGGATCTTCTCCCGCTTGGCGAAGATCGTGGCGGCGGTGGACGACGGCTACGACAACTTCGAGTTCGGCGATATCACTCGCGAGCTGTACGGCTTCGTGTGGAACGAGTTCTGCGACTGGTATATCGAGTTCTCCAAGGCCCGTCTGGCCGAGGGGGCCGACAGGTCCGATCGCGCCGCCTGCCAGCGCAACCTCGTGTTCGTGCTGGGGCAGATCCTGCGCCTGCTGCATCCCATCATGCCGTTCATCACCGAAGAGGTGTACGCCGAGATGCCCAAGGACGAGGAGGCGGCCCCCATGCTCATCGTGGCGCCGTGGCCGAACGCCGCCGAGCTCGCCCGCTTTGTGGACGAGGAGGCCGAGCGCTCCATCGCCATGGTGTGCGAGGTGGTGGGTGCGGTGCGCTCCACCCGTTCCCGCTACGGCATTTCGCCGAAGGTGGCCCTGCCCGTGGCCGTGAAGGTGGCCGCCGAGGCCGATGCGGCCCTGCTGCTGGCCCAGGCGCACCTCATTGGTCAGCTGGCCAACGTGGAGGAGTTCGAGGTGGCCGTGGAGACCTCCAAGCCCGCGGAGAGCGCCGTGGTGCTCGGCAGCGGCCTGGAGGTGTACATTGTGCTGGCGGGCCACGTGGACTTCGATGCCGAGCGGGCGCGCCTGGCTCGTGAGCGCGACGGTGTGGCCAAAGACGTTGCCAAGTTCGAGAAGAAGCTGTCAAACCCCGGCTTTTTGGCGAAGGCCGCCCCGGAGATCGTCGAGAAGGACAAGGCCAAGCTGGCCGATCTGGCCGACAAGCTGGCCCGCATCGAGGCCCAGCTGGCCGAACTGGGCTAAGGGTCGCGCCGCGGCGCCGACGGATCAATGCGTTACGTACAAGAAGGGACCCCTGGGTCCCTTCTTTTTTGGCCGCTCGGGTGAGTTCTTCTTGCGTCTTCATCAATGGCTTGTATTACAACAAAGGTAAAAATCGGACTACTGCGACTATAGAAAAGCCACCCGTCTCCGTGATAGGCTTGGCCCAAGGTTTAGTAGGGCGGTGCGCCTTCCGTGGATTCGCTTGCGGCTTAGGCGGTACCTCCGCGACGTTAGGCGAGAAGGGGGTCGGACATGGTCGAGACAAACGGTGTATCCCAGATTGTTCTTTTTGAGTCCTCCGATGGGGAGGTGAATCTGGAGGTGGCGATCGATGTGGGCGAAGATGAGATCTGGCTCAATCGCTCCCAGATGGCGCTTCTCTTCGATCGCGATGTTAAGACCATCGGTAAGCATATTGCGAACGCTCTGAAGGAAGAACTTGATGGCTCTCAGAAACCAGTTGTCGCAAAATTTGCGACAACTGCTGCTGACGGAAAATCATACCAGGTCGAATACTACAACCTCGATGTCATCATCTCGGTAGGCTACCGGGTGAAATCCCAGCGCGGCGTGGAGTTCCGCCGCTGGGCCACCGATGTGCTGCACCGCTATATCATCGAGGGCCGTGCCGACAACGAGAAGCGTCTCGCCCAGCTTGCCCAGGTTATCTCGGTCATGGAGCGATTGCCCGAAGAGATCGGTGCCGCGCAGATTCTGGAGATCGTCAAAAGCTACGCTCCGGCTCTCGATCTTCTGGATGATTACGACCATCAGCGCCTGGGGCGTCCGCGGGGCTCCGAGGGTGTGTACGTGCTTGACTACGATGAGTGCCGCGATCTCATCGGCAGCTTGCGCTTTGCCGGCGAGAGCGATATCTTCGGTGTCGAGAAGGATGATTCGTTCCATAGCAGCATCGCGGCCATCTATCAGTCATTCGGCGGCCAGGAGCTGTACCCCTCGGTGCAGGAGAAGGCGGCGAATCTGCTGTACTTCATCGTGAAGAACCACTCGTTCCACGATGGCAACAAGCGCATTGCCGCCAGCTTGTTCTTGTACTTCCTCGATCGCAACGGGCTGTTGTACGACGATGGCCGCAAGCTCGTCGGCGATGATGCACTCGTGGCCACCACCATCATGATCGCTGAATCGCGGCCGGATGAGAAAGAGGCTATGGTGTCACTCGTGATGAACTTCCTCGCATTGGGGCGCGGCTCGGAGTGAGCGAAGCTCGCAAGGAGGCTGGCGATTGCCACTGATGATCCGGCTGCTGCTTCAATGGGAGATCCGGTGGGCTCTAACGAGAAGGGATCCCTGTAGGGGTCCCTTCTCGTTGCGGGTTGGTTCGGGGGGGGGTGCGTGGGCCCTCGGGAGAGCGAACCCCTACTGGAAGCGGCGCAGGCGGCGGCGACTGGCGAGGAGGCCGGCTCCGGCGGTCAGCAGGGCGCCGAGGGGCAGCAGGGCGGCAAAGGCGAGGGCATCTCCCGTCTGGGCGAGGCGCCCGTGCCTGATGGTGGTGGACTCGTCGGCCGTGCCATCGAGAACGCCTCCAGCGGCCGTGACGCCGGGCGGGTAGGCGGCCGGGCTCGTCACGATCTCGCGGCTCTCGTCGAAGGCGTCCCAGCCCTGGTCCGGGTCGAAGGGAGAGCCGGGCTCGGGGAAGGGAACGGCGGGATCCCAGCGGCTCGGCGGCATGCCCAGGGCGGCGGCCACGTTGCCGATATCGCTGCCAACGGCCTCGGCGGTTACCACAGCGTCGAACACGAGGGAGATGGCCCGACCGCCGTAGAGATGGCCGGCGGCGACGGACAGGCGCCGGGTCTCGTGGTTGTAGGCCCCGTCGTCCACGGCGATCTGGCGCCCGTCCGGAAGAGTGAGGGCGATGGTGCCGGCCACGGGTTCCAGGCCCCGCGGCACGTCGTCGCGAACGACGACGTCCATCCAACTGGTCGCCGGCCCGTCGTTGGCCAGCTCGATGCAGTAGCGCACGACGTCGCCGACGCGGGTCTTGCCGTCGGTGCTCGTGGTGTTCTCGGCCTTCTTGACGATGGACACCGCGCCGTCGGCGGGATCGTCGCCCACGAGAATAGGGGGCTCGGCGGGATCGGTGCCGCCCACGGGCTCGCCGCTCGGCGGTGCAGCGGGCTCTCCGGCCGGATGGTTGCCCGGCAGGCTGTCGGGGCCGACGGAGGGCACGGTGCCGTGGACGAAGGCGACATTGCCGTTCTCCGCTCCCACGGCCTCGGCGCCGACGACGGCGTCGAAGGTGAGGAGCCAGCGCTGGCCACCCCACACATCGCCGACCGTGACGGCGATGGTGCGACTGGCCTGGTCGTAGGCATCGTCGGATACGGTCAGCGGGCTTCCGCTCCCATCCGTCCCGGGGCCGGCGAGGCGCAGAGTGCCCGTCACGGGCTCGATGCCCACGGGCAGCGGATCGGATATGACGGCGTTGACCAGGCAGCTGTCGGCAGCGCCGGTGTTTTCGAGCACCACGGTGTAGCGTAAAATGTCACCCTGGCGCGTCACCTTGGCCTCGGGCGCGGTGATGTTCTCCACGGACTTTTCCAGCGTCATGGCGGGGTCGGCGGGCACGACGCTGGCAGGGCCGGGCGGTGTGGCGGGCTTGGTGGGGGCGGGATCCACGGGAAGGGGCTCGCCGGGATGATCCGGGTCTTCCATGGGCTTGTCGGGGTCGGTCAAGCTGGGGCGCGTGCCCGTGGCCGAGGCGATGTTCTCAAGATCGATGGCATCGGGGTCTGCGAAGTCGAGGCCATCGCGGACAACCGCCTCGAACGTGACCGTGGCCGTGCCGCTGCCGGGCACCGCTCCCAGGGGCACCGTGAGAAGGGGCCGGCCGTCCGCTCCCGGTGCCGACAGCGAGAACTTGCCCGTGTCCTGGGGCCGGGCACTCGCCGTTTTGGCGAGCGGGCCGTCGAAGGGCAGATAGGGGTTGGCGAGATGCACCGTCGCCTCGTCCAGCATAAGGCAGGCGGGCAGCGGGTCGGTGGCCACGGCGTCGGTCCACAGCGACCCCGCCGCCGCGTTCGACGCCGTGATCGTGTAGCGGATGCGGTCGCCCGGCTGGGTGGGCCCGTCCGGATGGGTCAGGTTCTGCGCCTTCTTCGACAGCGCCGGGACCGGGGCGATCTTCGGCTCCGGTTTCACGGTCACGTCGATGACGAAGGTGCTTCCCGTGAAGGCGCCGTTGGGCTCCTGCTTGACGACGAGCTCGCTGGACCCCACGGCCACGGGATCGACGACAAGGGTGATCTTTCCGTCGTCATCGCGCAGGGGCTTCCCGTATTCGTCAAGGACGATCTCGGCCTCGACGACGCGCCCGTCCGCGGTGGTCACCGTGATGGGGCCCGATGAGGGGGTGTCCAGCTTGATTTCCACGCGGCCGGGATGGGGTTCGGTTCCGTCGGGCTGCTGGTAGTACAGGGTGAGGTCGCCATGGTAGGTCTTGTCCCCGGGCTTGGCTGGGTCGGCGCCCGGCTTGTCGGGCGTGGGGTGCGCGTAGTCGATGTCGAGGGACGGCTGCGGCTCGCCGGGGTCGGCGCCCGGATCGGGCGACAGGGTCGCGGTGGGGTTGGGATCGATGGGGTCGATGGCCACCTCGGCCCGGGGCACCGCGGGATCCTCGGTGGGATCGGCGCTCTCGAGGTAGTTCGCGGGAACGCCGGCCGCCGCCTGACCCTCGGAGGGCGGAAGGAACTGGAGGGATATCTCGTGACGCCCCTCCTGGCCCTGGGTGGGCACGAGGAAGTCGGAGGTGGAGGCGGCCCGGGCGAGGGAGAAGCGGGTGTGGGTGCCCCCGGCTCCGTTGTCCTCGGCGGTGGCGTTCACGCGCGGATCGCCGACGGGGATTGGTTTGCCGTCCTCGTCGGGATCGCCGGCGAACACGAGCGGCTCGGGAGCGCCGACAGGCTCGCCATCGACGTAGATCTGCACGCGCCCGCGGGGTGCCTGGCACGTGCCCTTGGTCTTCTCGGAATTGGGGTCGCCGTCCACGGTGGGGGCTCGGTCGATGATGGCCTCGACGCGGAGGACCTGGTCGGAGGGGTGGGGCACGAGCCCGGGCTTCTTGTCGTCTACCCACTCGGCCTTCACGTCGCGCACGATGGAGGCGATGGGGGAGATGGTGAAGTCGCCGACCGCGCGGTGGCCCCAGTAGCTTTCGGAGAAGTTGTTGGCGGTGTCCTTGGAGTACTGGGTGGAGATGGCCGTGAAGCGCATACGGCCCACGTCGGCGCCGTTGTCCGTCTCGGTTCCAACGGGGTTGCCGGCGTCGTCGAGGCGCTGGTACTTGAACTTGATGGCGTCCGCTTGGGTGAGGTCGCGGCCGTCGGGGGTGCGCAGGGGCAGCGTGAAGAGGGGCGCGCCCTTGCCGTCGTAGTACTTGTTCAGGGACGCCAGGTAGTCGTCTTCCAGGGTGAAGTCGGCGTAGCGGCGCAGCTTTCCGTCGTCGGGCGCGTCCGGGGGCATCTGGCTGTCGGGCGGTCGGAACAGCGGCAGCGGGGTTACGGGGGTGGGGTTGCCGTTCTCGTCCAGCTTGTCGGTGTCGAGGTAGGTGAAGTTGACGGTGACCTCGCTGTTCTGCTTCACCGTCTGGGGAAGCCAGAGGTAGAGGTGCCCTTTGTCGAACTCGGCCGGAGCGCCGTAGTCGAAGGGCTCTCCGTCCACGAGGAGCTGCCAGTCGCTGAGCTCGTAGGTGTTCTCGCCCACGTCCGAGGTGAGGTCCACCTGGATCATCTCGATGGGCTCGCCTGCGCCGTTGTAGGCTTCGGTGCCGTCGCCGCCGCGGAACTTGAAGTCGGCCACATCGCCGCCGTTGCCGATGGAACCGCCGGTGATGACGACCTTGGCGCCGTGCTGTCCCATGTCGCAGGTGCCGCCCGAGGGGATGAGCGTGCCGCCGGTAAGGATGATCTGGTAGCCGTCGGCCCGCACGATGTTGCAGCAGCCCTGGCCGAACCCTCCCGAGCAGCCCCCGCCCGTGGCCTTCACGTAGCCGCCGTTGATGCGGATATTGCCGCAGTGCGTTCCCACGAGCTCGTTGCGCACGCCGCCGCCGATGCCGGCCGCATGGTGGCCGCCCTGGGTCTCGATATGGCCGCCGTTGATGGTGATCCACTCGTTGATGGCGGTGCCGTCGCCGTGCTGGCCGCCGCCGATGCCGGCCGCGCCGCCCGCATCGTAGACGACGGGCTTCTTCGCGGTGATGATGCCGCCCTCGATGGTGATGGCACCGCCCGCCTCGCGGCGATTGCCGCCGATGCAGGCTCCGTCGGTGAAGTTGCTCTTGCCGCCCATGGCCGACGCCACGTTCAGGATTCCCGGGTTGTCGCTGGCTAGGATGCTGAGGGGGTCGCCCTGCTTCACGCGGGTCTTCCCGTCGTCGAGTACCGCATCGACGCTCACCTTGCCGTCCTTGGGCACAATGCCGCTGTTCGGCACCGCGTCGTCGATGACGAGAGTGCCTCCCGTCGTGCACCGCAGGCCCGCGGCGCCGATGAAGCCGGCGAAGAGGCCGTTGCGCGTTCCGTCGGCGAGTACGAGGTGGAGCGAGGCCCCGGGGACGACATCAATGGCGGGGCGCTGCCCGCTGCTGGGAGTGGAGATGGAGACGCCGTCGAGCACCAGGCGCGCATGGGTGCCGCTGGGGATGAGAATGCTCGTGGCGCAGGTCTTGGCGTAGCCTACGTCGAAGCCCTGGGGGATGGTGTCGCCTGCGGCGTAGGGAGTCTGGTCCTTGTTCTGCACGACGAGGTGCTTGTCCGTGCGCACGGTCACCTGATTGGCCGCGCTGTCGTAGGAGAAGTCCTCGGGCCCGGGGGTGTCGCCGTCGATGCCCCAGAACACCAGGCCCCCGAATTCCACGACCGACGAGGGGCGCGGCAGGGGACTGCCGGTGTTGATGTCGTCGAGGGGAGTGCGCGAGCGCGAGGAGCCCGCGGGGGCATCGCTCGTCGGCTCAGAAAAGGCTATCGGGGGGGGGTCTCCGTGCTCGGGCTCTCCGGTGCGGCGAGGGCCGTCGCGGGCACCATCCCGCAGGCAAGGGCCGCTGCCAGGCCGAGGCGCAGAAGCGATCCCCGTCGCTTCTGTTTCATGGTGAGTCTCCTTCTCTCAAAGGCAAAGAATAGACACCAATATACCCCTCTCCCGGGGCTCGCGCAAGCCAAACCCCCAGCAACGGCCCGCGAGCCGCACCAAGGGCGGGGAAGCTCGCGGATCGGCCGCCTTCCCCGCAGCCTATTCGGGGAAGAACACATCCATGCGGGCGTTCGCGCGCTGCTTGCCGATGAGGCTGCCGAGCAGCATGAGCAGGCCGGCCACGGCGATGCCGATGACGATCTGGTGCAGGTCGGCTACCTTGAAGCCCAGGGCCATGGTGGTGCAGTAGGTCGCCGTGCCGCCTACGAGCGACCACAGGGCGCCGGCGGCGTTGGCCCGCTTCCAGAACAGGCCGCAGACGAGCACGAAGAAGAAGGCCGTCTCCAAACCGCCGAAGGCGAACATGTTGATCTTCCAGATCACGTCGGGGGGCACGATGGCCAGGGCGAGCACGACCGCCCCCAGGCCCAGGGTGATGAGCTGGCTCCAGAAGGCCACCTTCCCGTCCTTGGGGACGATGCCGCGCCGCTCGCAGGCGGACAAGCACACGTCCTTGACGATGGCCGAGGCCGAGGAGATGAGCAGCGACGACACCGTGGAGATGGAGGCGGCCACGGGCCCCACGATGGCGATACCGGCTACCACGGGCGGCAGGGTGCCCACGATGGCCGCGGGAATGATGTCGTCCACGGTGCCGCCGTAGGCGGCGATGTCCTCGGTGAGCACGCCGGCCGTGAGCACGCCCAGGGCCGTCACACCGATCATCATGGCGCCGATGATGACGGTGCCCCAGATCATGGCGGAGTGCAGGGCCCGGGTGTCGCGGTAGCCCATGGTGCGCACGACGGACTGGGGCAGCACGAAGGTGAACACGCCCACGAGGAGCCACTGGGTCAGGTAGAGGGACGGCGGCATGGCGCCGGCCGCGAAGGGCTCGAGCATCTGGGGCTCGTTGGCGGCGATGGACTGCATGATGGCCTCGTAGCCGCCGCCCGCTTCCAGGATGCCCCCGGCCAGGACGGCGATGCCGACGAGCATCATGATGCCGCACAGGGCATCGGTCACGGCCACCCCGCGGAAGCCGCCAATGACGGTGAACAGAATGGCCGCTGCACCGAACAGGAACAGGCCGGTGGTGTAGGAGTAGCCGGTCACGGCCTCGAAGAGCTTGGCGCCGCCGACGAACTGGGCCACCATGGTGGCCACGAAGAACAGCGCGATGACCAGTGCCGACAGGTTCGCCAGGGCGTTGGAGCCGTAGCGGGCCCGGATGACGTCCACCACGGTCACGGCGTTCAGCTTGCGCGAGACGAGCCCCATCTTCTTGCCGAAGATGCCGTAGAGCAGCACGAGGGCCGTCACCTGGACCACGGCCATGTACACCCAGCCGAAACCGATGTTCCAGGCCTGGCCGGGCCCTCCCACAAAGGAGCTCACCGAGCCGTAGGTGGCGATGGTGGTCATGGCCAGCACGAAGCCGCCCAGGGCGCGGCTGCCGATGAAGTAGCGGTTCGCGAAGTCGCCCGCGCCCCGGCGGCTGCGCACCCGCGCCACGATGGCGGCGATGAGGGCCACGAAGAGGAAGAGGGCCAGGGGAGCCAGGGGCGCCGCGGCGGCCAGGGCACCGTCGGCGAGATAGGGCTCGGCGAGGGCCGCAATCCCGTCGGCCGCCTCGTGCATCGCGCCACCCAGGGAGAGGAGCAGGCCGTTCCAATCGAAGCTATCCACGGCGCACCTCCTCGTCGGTATCGGCGCTCACGGTCGCAGCTGGGCTGGCGGCCGTCCGGTCGCTTGCGGGCGCCGCGCCGGCGCCGTCTGCGGGGGTATCGTCGTCGAGGCTGAAGTTCGCGAAGACGCCGCAGACGAGCACGAGGGCGGCGAGCACCGCCATGAGCCAGGTGCCCACGCAGCCCCCGATGATCCAGATCGGCGTGGAGAAGAGCTCGATGTCGCTGTCGGCGAGGCCGATGCCCCAGGACAGCCAGGTAACCGCGATGATGACCAGGGCGGCCACGGTGGCCAGGGCCTCCCGGTTGGCCTGCCGCATCTTCGCGGCGTAGGTCGTGAACTTCCTCTTGCCCATGGGGCTCCTCTCCTTGAAAAAAGGCACCGAGGCCAGTGTAGCCCCGGTGCCTTGGCTGCGCCCGCTCAAAGGGCGGGAATCTGGCGAGCGACTACAGGGCGGCGTCCCGGATGAGATCGATGAACTTCTGACGATCCCACTGGCCCAGGTCGCCCTCGGCCCGATCGCGCACGGACACGACGCGCTCTTCCACTTCCTTGTCGCCCAAGACCACCATGTAGGGGATCTTCTGGCTCTGGGCCTTGGCGATCTTCACCTTCATGGGCTCGTTGGCGTCCATGAAGTCCACGCGACCGCCGACGGCCTTCAGCTCGCCGACGAACTCGGCCGCCGCCTCCTTATGGCGGTCGGCGATGGGGATGACGGCCACCTGCACCGGGGCGAGCCACAGGGGCAGGGCCCCGGCGTAGTGCTCGATGAGGATGCCCAAGAAGCGCTCGATGGAGCCGAAGATGGCGCGGTGCAGCATCCAGGGGGTCTCCTCGGTGTTCTCCTCGGTGCGGTAGGTCAGCCCGAAGCGCATGGGCATGTTGAAGTCGATCTGCACCGTGGAGCACTGCCAGGTGCGCCCGATGGCGTCCTTCACCTTGAT
>NZ_JBQIIT010000003.1:0-226812 GCF_056795635.1 Adlercreutzia sp.
ATGATGGGCCCGGGCGGCCAGCCCTTCCCCGTGTTCGTGGAGTCCATCGAGGACGGCATCGTCACCTTCGACATGAACCACGAGCTGGCGGGCAAGGACCTCAACTTCGACATCGAGCTGGTGGAAGTGGAGGACTAGCCTCCGCGCTGTCGCACTCCCCGTTCATGCAACGACCCCGTCGATTCTCGGCGGGGTCGTTTTACGTTCGGGGAAATCTCCCGCAGCGAGGCCCCAGGCCGGCACGCCTAGGCGAGCGCCTCTTGGGCGGGAGCGAACGTATCGGAAGCAGCAACGGTCGTTGCGGACTTCTGGGGGAAGAGGCCCTTGAAGGCACCGGGCAGAGCGGCCCAGAAACCGGCCTGGGGCACGGCGTCGGCCTCCACCAGCGAGCAGACGGCATCGGAAGCAACTTTTGAGCTGATGCCCATATGCGCGAAGCGCTGCTCCAGCTTGGCGCAGTAGGCGGCGTCGGCGGCGTCAAGGTTGGCAATGGCGGAAGTGGCCTGATCATTGAAGAGTTTCATGGTGGTTCTCCTTTCGACGCCGCCTAGTTTAGGGGCATGACGAAGGTCATCCTTTGGTTGATCGGATGAACCATCGCGCCGCAAGTTGTGCAGATGCACAACTAGGAGACGAGCCTAAGGCAAGTACACCAGCTGCAGGAGGGCCGCCAGCTCGCGGTCGGTGAGATCTTGGACGGTCAGGACCTCCTTGATCTTCTTCAGGCGATAGCGCACGGTATTGGGATGCTGAAAGAGCGCCTCGGCCGTGCGGCTCACCTCGCCGCAGGCCGCGGCAAAAGCCTGGGCGGTGGCGCCCAGGTCGCTGTCATGCTCGGCATCGTAGTCGAACAGCAGCGAGCGCATGAGATCGGCCGAGCGGGCGTAGAGCCGGTCGCTGCGCGCGGCGGCGCGGAAGGCATCGAACCGCAGGGTCGTCCAGCGCACGATGCCGCCCTCGACGCGGGCGGTCTCCAGGGCGGCCATGGCCTGGCGCAGGGCCAGATCGCCCTCGCCGAGACCCACCTCCTGACTAATGCCGCACACGAGGGGGCCGGCCGTGGCGATGCACTTCGCCAGGTCGGCGTCGGAAATGGCGATGGCCTTCAAAGGCGGCCTCTTGAACGACACGAAACCCAGGATCATGGCGCGGTAACGGCAGACGAAAGTGCGCTCCACATCGCCCCAGCGCTCCCCGTAGTCGGCCAGCACCCCCTCCACCACCTTCTGCAGGGCCCGCAGCGAGGCATCGTCGTCGGTAACGGCCTGGATGGCCAAACATTGGATGGTGGCCCCGGTCACGCCGGCAATGGTAAAGAACGTGGAGCGCACGGCCTGCTCGTCGGAGGGAGCCAGAATGAGGTCGATGAGGTGGTTGCGTTCCCATTCGGCCGCATCGTCATCGAGCGCGTTCATGAGATCGGCGATGACGCGCTCCATATAGCGACCCTCGTAGAAGAACACGGGCACGCCGCGCTCGACGGAGGCCGCGGCCACCTTCTCGGGAAGGGCCCTCAGCGCCACGGGCTTCACGGCGACGGCGGCCACATCGCGTTCGATGAGCGCCAGCAGCGCCTCTTCGGCCAGGTCGGGATGCACAGCGGCGAAACCGAGCGTGGTGAAGATGAACTCGCCGCGCTCGAAAAGATCGTAGCTGCCCGTGAAAGGCTCGTGGTCCAGGGTGCCCACGCCCATCACCTCGCGCACCGCGGCCCCCTCGCAGGGTGCCGCAAGCCAGATGCGATCGAAGGCCCTCATATTCATGACGTCGCCGACGGTAATCACGGCCGCACCTCTCTCTCGTTGTCCTCGGGAGCATCCTAGCACGGCGGGGCGGTCGCTTCCGGCGGGGCGGGAAAGTTTCTGTGCCCCTGCGACGCCCCTGCGCGGTGCCAGGTCTCTCTGGGAGGGCGCGAACGCACAGGGCATTTCCCTCGAGCGTCCCCGCAGGGCAGCCGTGCTGCAACAGCGCAAAACGAGGGGCCTAGGCCCCGTGGCGGGCGGAGCGGCGGAAGGTGCGCTTGCGCAGGAAAGAGCCGGGGGCCACGGGGGCATCCACCGCAATGCGATAGAGGTTGCAGGAGCGGTTGGCCGCGGCGGCTGGCTCCCAGTCGGCGGCGGTGGCGCGGGCGAGGGCCTCTTCCACCGTGGCGGGAGCATTCTCGTCATGGTTGTCGGGACCAAAGGTGGAAAGCCAGCTGAGGTCGCGCACGGTCACGGCACACGTCGGCTCGTGGGGCGCGAGAATTTCCAGCCCGTCGCGTTCCGCGAACCGATTGCGGCAGAGGACGTACAGGCAATAGCCGCCTTCTCCGGCCAGCTCGCAGGCCACCACGTCGGCCACGTGCATGGTCTCCTGCTCGTAGCCGTCGTAGGCGGGCGCCTGCTCGGCCTCGTCGAAGTAGAAGCCCGTGCCGTAGGGGCGGTGGGATACGGCCGCAAGCTCGCCGGCCACGGCCTCGGGCGGCTCGCCGTCGAGCACGCGACGATAGGCCCCCACCACGGTGGCCACGTAGAAGGCCTTCTTGTTGCGGCCCTCGATCTTGATGGAATCCACGCCCGCATCGGCCAAGGCCCGCAGGTGGGCGAGCATGTTCAGATCCTTCGCGTTCATGATGAAGGTGCCGCGCCCGTCCTGCTCGATGGGGAAGAACTCGCCGGGGCGCTTCTCCTCTTCCAGGAGGAATTCCGACGCGGGCTGCGAGTTCTCCGAAACCGGCCCCGCACTGGCATCCCCCGCCGCCAGAGCGCCCGCACCCGCCGTGCCCAGCGAGTAGCTCCAACGGCAGGGCTGGGTGCAGTGGCCCTTGTTGCCGGATCGGCCCGTGAGGTAGCTGCTGATGAGGCAGCGGCCCGACACGGCCATGCACATGGCGCCGTGGGCGAAGGCCTCGATCTCCAGGTCAGGCGGCGCGTCCTGGCGCAGGCGGGCAATGTCGGCGAGCGACATCTCGCGGGCGCACACCACACGACGCGCCCCCAGGCTGTGCCACACCCGGGCCGCCGCCCCGTTGGCCACCGAGGCCTGGGTGCTCACGTGACGCTCCACCCGCGGCGCCACCTCGCCGGCCACGGCGAAGGCGCCCAGGTCGCCGATGATGAAGGCGTCCACCCCAGCCGTATCCAGGGAGCGAAAGAACGCCGGCAGTCCGTCGATATCGTCCGGGTGCATGAGAATGTTGCAGGTGACGTGCACCTTCACGCCGTGCTCGTGGGCATAGGCCACCGCTGCGGGGATCTCATCCAGGGCGAAGTTCGCCGCCCGGGCCCGCATGCCGAACCGGTCGGCCGCCAGGTACACCGCATCGGCCCCGAAGGCCACCGCGGCCCGCAGCTGTTCCATTCCTCCCGCCGGCGCGAGCAGTTCCATGGGTATTCTCTCGTTCATGGGCATATCATACCGCCTCGCCGCTCCACGCGGACCACGGCCCCACAATCGGCACCCACAATTCGCCGACCCCTTCCGCAATCGGGTCAACGGGCTAGAATGGACGGTTGTTGACCCGTGGGTCAACTCCATCGCGAACCGCACGGGCGGAGCGTTCCGGGAAGGCGCACCGAGGCGCTCGGAGCGCCCCCGATCGCGAGTGCTGCGCAACGGCAACCCGGGCGGCCGCATGGGCCGCGAACCCCTAAGATGAAACCCCCGCGAGGCACGGGAGGAAGCGAGGGAGATTATGGATAGAACCGAGCAGCGCGCCGAGCGGCACGGCGATTTCGACAGCCTGCCGCCCGAGCGGCAGGAGGCCATCATGCGGGCCGCCGTGGAGGGCTTCGGACGCCACGAGTACCAGCGCGTGCGCACCGCCGACATCGCGCAGCGGGCCGGCATGTCGAAGGGCCTGCTGTTCTTCTATTTCCGCAATAAGGGAGCACTGTACGCGCGCACCCTGAGCTACCTGACGGAGCGCGTGGTGGGATGGGTGGTCGACGAGGATTTCTACGCCATCGACGACTTCTTCGAGCTGATGCTGTACGCCGGCGAGCGGAAGGTGGCCACCTTGGGGAAGTGGCCCTGGGCCTTCGAGTTCGCGCTGCGGGCCTTCTACGCCGACCACCGCGACATTCGCGACACCATGGCCCATTGGACGAGCCGGCAGGTCGATGTCTTGTTCGACCAGTTCTTCAAGCACGTGGACTTCAGCCGCTTCCGCGACGACGTGAGGCCGCGCGACGTGGTGGACATGCTCATCATGCTGGGCGACGGCTATCTGCACCAGCACCTTTCCAGCCGCGAGCCCATCGACTTGAACGCGCTCATGGCCGCCTACAAGCGCTGGTGCGCCGTTCTGCGCCAGGGAACCTACAAGCCGGAATGGCTCGAAGGCGGCCCGAGCCCTAAAGGCTGAAGTCGCGGCGAGCGAAGACGGCGACGGCCAGGCCATTGAGGCCGAGAGCCGCCACGGCGAGCCCCGTAACGCCTACAGCCGCATCCCCGTCGCCGGCGGCCAAGCCGTAGGCGTCGAACCGGGCGAAGGGCGACAGGTCGGCGAGCCACGCTAGGCCCTCCCCCGCACTGCCCGCCAGCCCCATGAGGAAGCAGAGCACGCAAAAACCGGCGCCTACGGCGACCCCGAGCCCCGGGCGCTGGAAGGCGCAGGCCGAGGCAAGGCAGACCGCCGCCGCGAACAGGCCGAGCACGAACAGACCTCCGTTGGCCCGAGCCAGGCCAGCGTGATCGAGCTCGCCGGGAAACAGCGCCTCGGCGCAGACCGCCTCGCCGAGCCAGCAGAGCGCCACCACCAACGCCACGGCCGCCACCTCCGTCACCACCAGCGTGAGAGCCAGGGCCCCGCGCGAGCGCGGCGCGGCCAGCAGCCACGCCAGGGAGCCGTCCTTCACCGGACCGGCCACCAGCCGCCAGGCCAGGTACACGGCCAGCACTATGAGCAGCACCGTGAACAAGAACCCGTAGAGGTAGTTGATGAGGAAGTCGAGCAGCGTGGACGCGACGTTGGCCATGTTGAAGGCGGCGAACAGCTCGGGCATGGCCTCCTGCATGGCCACAAGGCTCTCGCTGACGGCGGGATCGTACAGATAGACGATGGAGGCGGCGTACATGACGGCAATGGCCGCCAGGGCCAGCAGCACCGGCGCGACGCTGCGCAGGCTGCGCGTGAAGAGCGGGCAGATCATCGGGGGCCTCCTTCCAACGGAGCGGCAGGCGCGGCCGCCTTCGCCGCCTCCCAGTGACGGTTCAGGGCATCGGCGCCATAGAGGTGCTCAAGGGTGGCGTCCAGGGTGAGATCGGCGGCGCGGGCCTCAGACGACAGGCGCCCATGCTGAATGAACACCGCCCAGTCGCAGGTGCCCTCCACCTCGCCGAGCACGTGGGACGACAGAAGCACCGTGGCGCCCCGCTCGCGCTCGGCCCGCACCAGCTCCACGAAACGGCGCTGCATGAGCAGATCGAGGCCGCTCGTGGGCTCATCGAGCAGCAGCACCTCGGGCGCGCCCATGAAGGCCGCCACAATGCCGAGCTTCTGCTTCGTGCCTTTCGACATGGAGCGGATACGCACGGTCGGATCCAGCTCGAAGAAGGCTGTCAGCCGGTCGCGGCGCCGTCGGTCGCGATCGCCGCGCATGGCGGCCATGAAGTCGAGGAAGGCCGCGCCCGTCATATCGGCGGGACAGGCCAGCTCCCCGGGCAGATAGCCCACGGTGCGCTGAATGGCCGCTCGCTCGGCGAAGCAATCGCGCCCGGCAATGGCCACGCGCCCCGCACCGGGCCGCACGAACCCCATGAGCAGGCGCATGGTGACGGACTTCCCCGCCCCGTTCGCGCCGAGGAAACCCACGACCTCACCGCGGCCAACGGCGAAGGACAGGTCGAACACCCCGCGTCCGCCCCCGTAGTCCTTGGTCGCCCGATCCAGTTGGATAATCGGTTCCACAGCGCCCCTTCCCTCGGCGTTTCCTGATGCGCCTTCCACTCTACCCCGTTGACCCGTTTGCGGAAGGGGCCTTTCGCAGAAAAAGGGCTCGGACTGCCACTAGCGTCCGAGCCCTTCGCTTACTCCTTGCTGAAGGCGCAGGCCTCCGCGATATTCTCTACCCCTCGTAACTCACGCGGGCGCCCTGGGGGGTGTCCTCGATGGTGAAGCCAAGGGCGGCCAGGCCGTCGCGCACGCTGTCGGCCACGGCCCACCTCTTCTCGGCGCGGGCGGTGGCGCGGGCCTCGAGCAGACGGGCCACGGCGATCTCGGGATCGTCGCCCTCGTAGCCGGCCAAGTCGGCGGCCAGGCCCACCACTTCCACGGGATAGGCCGCCCCTGCCTCGGCGGCGGTCACATCGATGCCGAGCACGTCCATGAGCTCGACGATGGCATCCCGGGCAGCGCGGCCGGCCGCGGCCTCTTCGGCCGCCAGCACAGTCACATCGGCCACGAGCCCGTTCACATCGCTCACGAAGGAGAAGATCTCGCCCAGGGCCGCCGGGGCGTTGAAGTCGTCATCCATGGCCTCGGTGAAGTTGGCCCGCAGCACGGCCACGCGATCGGTCAGCGCCGCAGCATCCAGCACGGCCGCGAGCTCTCCCTCGGCGGTTTCCGGGGCCAGGGCCGCCTCGCCGCGGGGCGTGCCCGTCTCCAACAGCCAATCGAGGGCCTTCACGGCGTTCTCGATGCGCGTGAGGGCCGCGTCGGCCTCGTTCACGCGCTGCTCGCCGAACACAAGCGGGCTGCGGTAGTGGCTCTGCAGCATGAGCATGCGCAGGGCCGCCGGGCGCACCTGCTCCAGCACCTCATGTAGCAGCAGGAAGTTGTTCAGCGACTTCGACATCTTCTCAGTCTCGCCGGTCTCGGCATTGGCGATCTGCAGCATGCCGGAGTGCATCCAGTAGTTGGCGAACGTGCTGTCGCAGGCGCACTCGGACTGGGCCCGCTCGTTCTCGTGGTGCGGGAACACCAGATCGGCCCCGCCGCCGTGAATGTCGAAGGGCAGCCCCAGATACTTCTCGGACATGGCCGAGCACTCGATGTGCCAGCCCGGCCGTCCCGCGCCCCAGGGCGACGCCCACGCCGGCTCGCCGGGCTTGGCGCCCTTCCACAGGGCGAAGTCCAGCTCGTCGCGCTTGCGGTCTTCCAGGCCCTGGCCGTCGGCGCGCAGCTCGCGGTGGCCGCTTTCCGCCTCGTCCACGTCGCGGCCCGAGAGCTGGCCGTAGCCCGGGTAGGAGCGCACGTCGAAGTACACGTCGCCCTCGGCCGCATAGGCGTGGCCTCGCTCGATGAGGCGCTCGATCAGCGCGATCATGGTGTCGATCTCTTCGGTGGCCTTCGGGCGAATGTCGGGATCTTGCACGCCGGCGGCCCGCATATCCTCGATGAACAGGCGCGTGTACTCCTCGGCCACCTCGGCGGCGCTGCGGCCCTCTTCGCCGGCCCGCTTGATGATCTTGTCGTCCACGTCGGTCACGTTCTGCACGAAGGTGACATCGAAGCCGCGCCAGCTAAGGTAGCGGCGGATCATGTCGAAGGAGATGAAGGTGCGCGCGTTGCCGATGTGGATGCGGTTGTACACCGTGGGGCCGCACACGTACATGGCCACCCTCCCCGGCTCTACCGGCTTGAAATCCACCTTCTGGCGCAAGCGCGTATCGTACAGCTTAATCATGAATGAGCTCCTTAAGCGTTACTTCAGAATGAGAGCCATTGTAGCGCAAGAAAGTATCTTCGCCCTTGCGGCGCAGGGCGATTAGAACAAATTGCGTCCTATTGACTGTTCGGATTCTCGGCATTCGACGACAATCTTTGCGCCAATATCGAGTACAGGAATCGAGTATACTCCGCCCTGAGTTCTTCGAGCAAAAGTTCCACACGCCCAATCGATCGTTCACGGCAGGAGACCTTTCCAACATGAATTGCATCACCTTCAATCGATACCTCGATGAATATGCAGAGCTTTGGCGCCGAGGCCTCAAAAAGCAAGCCAATTCCGTCATGAAAGAGTTGGTTGATCAGCTGGAGAGGCTGCCGACCGACAAGAAACGTGATGCGATCATTATTCCGTTTTGCCACGAGTTCTTTGCCCGCAAGGCCCAAGGAGAAAGTCCTCTCGGGCATCATGGGCGACTGCCTTACGGCCTTGAACAACTCGTAGAGAAAACCGTGAGCCGCCAGTGCGACCAGCATGGTATGCCGTGGCTTCGCTGGTATTTCGAATTGTTCCGCAACAACCCCGTCTTCTCCGAGCAGGCTTTCGCAAGACTGCGGCAGGCGCTCGTCCGCAAGGACGTCGATCGGGAATCTGTAGATCTCTATTTTGACGAGCTTCTCGAATGGCTCGAGTTCGGTCATCACCATTTTCCCGAGGGGTGCCTCTATACAACTGAGGAGTATCACGATCTCATTAACGAAGGAGAGGAACTCATTCGCAAGTTTTCACTTGACGATCGACGCATTGCCGCTTTCGGACATCATAAGCGCCTCTACGGCTGCTGGGACGAGTGGAAGGCCCGCGATCAAGAAGGCAGTTTCGAGGATCTGTGCGACAAAATGGGCGTGCCCTTTCGCACGACAGGAGCCTATTACTACTGAGCATCAGCCCAACAAGTCAACGGCCTTCCGCATAACGTCCTTGCGTTTGGCTGTGCTTTTTACGATGCGTTGCATCAGGTCGCAAGCATCGTCGCCCAGACCAACCCTCACCGATTCGACGGCAGCCACCTCGAATGCCTCCTCCACTGAACCAGCTAATTCCTCAAGAATCTTCGCAGCCGCTCGCTTCGGCTGGCGCATATCCTGAGCAAGCAGGGCGAAATCATTGGGCGTCACCTTGTCTATATTGAGGTGATCGCCGATGCGAATCCCCATGCCCCTGCTCAACTCGCTCCCGAAGCGCCCATCGTAGATTGTCGTACACATTAAGTCATAGACAGGCGCAAGAGAAACCGCTGTGCTCTCGCGAAGAAAGAGCGAGTAGTTCTTCAGATGGGCGTCACAATTTCCGATGAGATAGTTCATGGCGATCCGTCGGAACAACTCACGGAGCGCCTCAATGGGCTGCATGGCGTACTCCACCAAGACACTCGCCATATCCTGAGCATGATGAGTTTTCTGCCCCTCGTACTTCCTCGCTGAGATGAGACCGATAGCCTGGCAGAAGTCCTCCTGGTGTACCCGCCGTAACATCTGGAGCGAGCCGTCGCCGGGTTCTCCCGTTATCTCGCGATCATAGCGACGGACAATGAAGAGAGGGCGCTCGCCCAAGACAATAGCCGTCTCGGGAACCTCGAATCCCATAGCCCGCGCTGCTTCCATGCACATGAACTCGTTAGGGGCAAGAAACGGAAAGCGATCGGTTACCTGGGGCTTAATAATATGACTTGAAGGTGCTCCCGCCAATGGCGCAAACCAGCCCTTGTCCAGCGGCACGCGATCATCATGAAAAAGTGCGATTTTCTCCTGACCTCCAGCAAGGGACAAGCGATATTCCGCGCGAAGTTGGGAGATGGCACCGTAAGGGTAGCGGGCAATTTCCTCAAGGGCATTTGGGAGCGGAACATAGGTCGCTTCCTCCGACAAATCGCCGCTATCATCCTCCTCCAACACAACGACATCGCCGGCGCAATCCTTGCCAAGCACGCGAATGAGCTCCATGGGCCGCGTAGCCGACACGTGGAACTGGCGGGCCACTGCCTCGCGAACATCGCCTTCGGGCAGAAGGCCCTCAAAGAACGGCATCGCCTCGTAACCCGTGTAGCGGCAAGCCGAAAGCGGCAGCGACAGGGACAGCGGCACAGCAGATGAGGTTTTCAGATAGGCCTCATCATAGGTGAAGCCATAGAATGGCTCGCCGTCGCCCTTGTCGAGAGAGCCAACCAAGACGCCCCCCTGAAACACATTGAGCAGTTCGCTCACCGTGCCCCTCCTCTCACGTCGATGCTCAGATCGAGTCCGAGCATGGAGGCCACACCGAGAGTCTTGCCGAACTGAATGGTTTCCTTGCCATTCTCCAAATCGGAAATGAAGCGCGTGCCACACCCGCAATAGTCGGCTATCTCTTGCTGCGAGTAGCCAAGCTCTTTGCGGCGAGCGCGAATAGCTTGCCCCAAAACCTCTATCGAATTAATACGCATGATGACCCCATTACCTACTATCGGGAATATCCATCAATCAAGAACTATATCATTCCCGATCGGGAATGATAAGGGATTTCAGACGACTATCTTACCGATCGGGAATAATATAAGCCGATGATTTTAGTCAGCACTCCGGGCTCAGTCGCTATCGATTCCTACCCCTCTCCGCCGTCATCCAGGTAGTTGCGCAGGGCCTGCATGCGGGCGTCCAGCTCGGCGGCTGTCTCGGCCAGATCGGCCAGCTCGGCGGCCACGGCGGCGGCCTCTTCCTCGGGCAGGTCCTTCTTGTAGCGCAGCTGGTGTTCCAGCGAGGCCCAGAAGTTCATGGAAATGGTGCGCAGCTGCACTTCCACCTTCACGGAACGCTTCTCGTGCTCGAGGAAGATGGGCACCTCGATGATGAGGTGCAGGCTGCGGTATCCGCTCGGCTTCGGGGCGGCCACGTAGTCGCGGCGCTCGATGAGCACCACGTCGTCTTGGGCCAGCAGCGATTCGGCCAGGGAGAACATGTCCTCGGGGAAGGTGCACACGACACGCACGCCGGCCACATCGAAGATGTTGCGCTCGATGGATTCCACCGACATGGGGAAGCCCTTCCGCGCGAGCTTCTTCGCCAGGCTGTCGGTACTCTTCAGGCGCGACTTGATGGACTCGATGGGGTTGTGGTCGTGCTGCAGGCCGAACTCGGCATCCAGCACGCGGAACTTCGTCTCCACCTCCATCATGGCGCACTCATAGTAGGTCATGAGCCGCCGGTAGGGGGCGAAATTGCGCTCCAGCATAGTGGAGAACTCGTCGCTGCCGGCGAGCCGCGCGAGCATCTGGTTCGCCAGCTCTTCCCGTTGCTCGTGCAACGCGTCCAGGGCATTGCGCTCATCGCGCAGACGCACCACCGCATGGTGAAATGCGCTTCTCGTTTTCGCCATAGCTCCCCCTCAAAGAGATAGTCCGATCGTCCATTCCTCACTCGCGGACCTCGATTGCGAAGAAAATGACGGTTCTCGTACTTTTGTGACCCCTCGACAGCAAGTTGTGAAGACGCGATCTGGGAAAATACACCCAACGATCCCTCAAACACAGAGTCAAAACTACGAGAACCGTCATTTTCTTCGCAATTGGCCCGCAGCTCCTCTGCCAAACGAAAAACCGCACCGGATATGACACCGGTGCGGTACATTATAAAAGACGCGCGGAGCAAGCCGCCGAACTCTACTGCGCCTCCACGCTCGCGGCAGGGGAAGCCTCGGCGGAGGTGCCAAGCGCCTCGGCCTCGGCCTGAATGCTCACGTGCCAGTCGCCGGATTCGCCGCTCACCTGGTAGACGTAGGTGGCGCCGCCCATCTCGAACGTGCCGGTCGCGGTGCCCTGGGCCTTGATCTGGTCGGTGATGTCGATGGGCTCTGCCTGGGAGCCATCGCCGGGCACCAAGAGCACGCGCCCGTCATCGGATTCCAGCACCATGCCCTCGGCCGCACCGTCAGCCGCATTGGCGCCCTCAGCGGTGTAGTCTTTGATCTCGTAGGCCATGTTCGAGAAATCGCCGTCTTCGGCGCTCATGGTCATGGCAATGTCGCCGCCTTCGCCATCGGCATCTTCCACCGTGTACTCGACGGTGCCCACGGTGACATTGCCCTGCTGGCTCATTTGCACGTCCATTTCCACCGGCTCGCCGTTCACCCACACCGTGGCCTTCTCCACCCAGGTCTCGCCCGTGGCAGCGTAGCACACGCCGTTGGTGACCACGAACACACCGAGCAGACCGGCACAGGTCGCCGTGGCCAATCGCAGCGCCACGGCGCGCTTCTTCGTCTTCTCCATGGGAATATCCCTTACCTTTCTTCGCAGGTCAGCAGAGGCATGGACCGCGCCCATCATGGCTTTGTACTGGCTCTGGTTGCTCATCTTCCCACGCCTCCTTCAACGATTCTCTCAACAGTTTCCGCGCCCGGACAAGACGAGTGCGCACCGTGGGCTCCTTGACGCCCAAGATGGCGGCGATCTCACGGGTCCCGTAGTCCTCGAAGTAGAACAGGTGCACCACGATGCGGCACTTCTCGGGCAACGCGCCCAAGGCCGCATAGAGCGCCTCGTGGCCTGCGTCAGCAAAGGCCGGCTCCTCGAAGGGCGGCGCCTCGTCGTCGCGCACCTCGCGCAGCTCCACGCGCCGTCGCCACAGGGTGCGCCACAGGCTCTTGCACTCGTTCACGGTCACGCGAATGAGCCATGCCCGCAGCCGCTCGACAACGACAACGTCCCCGTTGCGTCCCGCGCTTCGAGATGCTGCGCCCGACGGCCCGCGCGCGCCACTACCCACGGCCCGCACGGCCCCTTCAGCCTCCGGGACATCGCCGAGCCATGCCGGGGGCTTCGTGTACAGCTTCAGGAACACCGCCTGGGTCACATCGTCGGCATCAGCGGCGCAGCGCGTCTGATTGAGCGCGATGCGATACACCATGTCGGTGTATGCGTCCACAATCTGTCGATACTGACGGTTGTCCACGGGCGTCCCTCTTGTCCGGATGGGAAGGCGCCGACGGCACGGGCACTCGCTGCCCGCCTCGCCGGCCCCTTCCCTGAAAGGCCTTTCAAGAGTAATACGCTCTAACATCGCTCAATGTGCGATATCGCGAAAAAATTTAGAAGACTATGCAAGAGAGGGCGATCGCTGTAGGGATCGCATGATCGAGGTCATCCTCGCCCAGAAAGCGGGCCAACCGGTTCGAGGTGATCGAGCAATTCGCACCCACAGAGAGCGCGGCTTCGACGACAGCCTGCCCGACAGAATGATAGCAAGACGAGGCTTCAGAGCCCGAATTCCTCAAACAGGGCGTCGCAATAGGCCTTGTCCTCGGATGCGCGGACGAGATCCTCCAGCCTGCCCGCGGCAGACAGCTTCCCCGCAAGCGCTAAGAGACGCTCCTCGCCTTGCTCGACGCCCTCCGCTCTGGCGCGGCGGCAACGGATCTCAGTATCCTGCTCATAGGTAAGCACGCGATTCACCCACTCACGATCCTGATTGTACGAGGCGACAAGGAAGTCAATGTCTCGGGACAACTCCCCGCTAGCCTCTCCGGTCTGGACATAGTGTAGCACGTCGCGCAAGTCGAACCGCACCTCGGATTCCCACGCCGAGGCGTTGAGCACGAGCCAGTGCGAGTCATCCCCCACCACTACGCTGGGATCCTCAAGGCACCTCCGCTCAATACGGTAAGCCGACGCACCGGCTCCATAGGGGTCGCAACGGCAAACGAACACGACGAAACTCTCGGGAAGCTTGTCGAAACCTCGCCCGGGATCAAGCTCACCCGCATCGATGGCCGCCTGGTAGTACCTCATGCGACGACCAAGGAGGGGCTCGCTCGCAAGCTGCATCTCTATGTCGTAGACCCTATCCCCCTCCCGAGCAAACACATCCATGCGAATGCCCCTGCTCGCTGCCGCAGGCTCTACGGCCTGCTCAGCATTGAGATACTCGATGCGTCCCACGTCGATCCCGAGGGCGGCCCGCAACACCCGGCGGCGTACATCCTCTCGGCACATCACGCGATTGAACATCCACCGATCCGAAAATGTAAGTTTCCGCCTCTCCACGCTACGCCCCTTTCAGCTTCCAAACGTTGCGAAGCCAGCCTAGCATCTAGAAACCGTACTTTTGTCTCCGGAAAGTCGCATTTGATACCACCCGCAAGCCGCAGCTGCACCGCATCACCGTCGCAGCTGCCTCCCATCCCGTCTCCCCCGTGACCCCAAAACTTCGCAAGATGGGCGCCGCGGTTCCCGCTGCGAGCCAAACGCAAAGCCACCCTGCGCCCCCACTATCCCCAGCGGCCTGCGACAGCGCGCAGCGAAACGACTGACTAGGACTCGCGGCATACCAGGCAGGTGGCGTAGGCGGTGATGCCCTCCTCGCGGCCCTCGGGGCCCAAGTGCTCGGTGGTGGTGGCCTTCACGCCCACGCTCTCCACGGGCAGCCCCATGGCGGCCGCCAAGTTCTCGCGCATGGCCTCGCGATAGGGGGAGAGCTTCGGCGCCTGGGCGGCAATGACGCTGTCCACGTCGATGATCTCAAAGCCCTGATCGCGCACGAAGCGAGCCACTTCGGCAAGCAGCTTCAGGGAGTCGGCGTCCTTGTAGGCCGGGTCGGTATCGGGAAAGAGCTTCCCGATGTCGCCCCCGCGCACCGCGCCGAGCAGGGCGTCGGAAATGGCATGGGCCAGCACATCGGCATCGGAATGGCCGTCAAGCCCGTGGTAGTGGGGAACGTCCACCCCGCCCAAAATGAGCTTGCGGCCCGCGGCGAACGCGTGCACATCCATCCCAAAGCCCGTGCGCAGATTGCGAATATCCATACCCATCCCCTATCGATGCTCGGAGTTCAGCAGCATGGTGCGCACGGCGCTGGCCAGAAGCACGTAGTCTTCGGGCACCGTGAGCTTGATGTTGTCGCGCTTGCCCTCCACCACGAGCACCCGGCCGCCGAGCCGCTCGATGAGCGACGAGTCGTCGGTGCCCACGAAGCCGTCGGACAGGGCGCTCGCATGGGCGCGGCGGTAGATGCCGGCGCGGAAGACCTGGGGCGTCTGGGCATTCCAGAACACCGAGCGGTCGGGCGTGCCCATGATGACGCCGTCTTCCACCACTTTCAGCGTGTCCACAGCCGGATGGGCCACCACGGCGCCGTCGGCATCGAAGTTGCCCTTCACCGTGTTGATGGTGTGCTCGATGAGCTCCGGCGACACGAGCGGGCGGGCACCGTCGTGCAGCACCACGTACTCGTATTCCTCCCCCACCATTTCCAAACCCGAGAAGGCCGATTCCTGGCGGATGGAGCCCGCGGGCGCCAGCACCACCGGCGTCACGAAGGGGAACGGATCGATGGCCCGGGACAGGTACTCGTGCATACGGTCCTCGGGGCACACCACCACGATGAGCCCCACGTCGCCCACGGCATCGAAGGCCTCGGCCGACCAGGTGAGAATGGGCTTGCCGGCAATTTCCACCAGCTGCTTGCCACCCTCCTTGCCGAAGCGCTCGCCGGTACCACCCGCCAAGATGATGGCCGCGGTCTTGGGGTTCTTGTCCACCTTCCCCTGAAGTTGCAGCAGCGGGCAGGTAAGGGCGTCGAAATTGAAATCATCCGTGAGCAGGCCCGGGTCGCGCAGCACCGAGGGCTCGAAGATGGGGTCGATGATCTGAGGCATGGCATCCCCTTGTCATAGGGCGTTCGTTTTCCGTACTCCGTAGTATACGCGAAAGTGAAGGCCCCGGACACACGCCAGCCTGCTGGCGGCATCGGCTGTCTTGCGGCATCATCCAAAAAAGTGGGGCAGTCTTACCGGGTAAGACTGTTCCACGGAGAGGGGCTTTGGAATGGCGGGCTATTCGCCGGCAACCGAGCCGGCCGGCGCGCCGGCGCCGCGACCGCTGCCGAGACCGGCGCGACCCAAGTCGTAGTTGGTGAGCAGAAGCTCGGCGTCCCGCGCGATGGAGTCGCGCTTGCGAGGCGCCGGGATGGAGCCGGTGCCCTCGCTGAACACGAGCTCCTCGCCGTCCTCGGCCACGGTGACGTCCACCACGCTGCCGCTCGTCCAGCGACCCTCCAGGATCTGCTCGGACAGCGGATCTTCCAGCAGGCGCTGGATGGCGCGGCGCAGCGGACGGGCGCCGAAGGCGGTGTCGGTGCCTTCCTTGGACACGAGCTTCTTCGCCGCCTCGTCCAGGTTGATGGTCATGTTCTGGGCGATCATGCGCTCGCGCAGCTCGGCCACCATGAGGTCCACGATCTGCACGATCTCGTCCTCGGTCAGGCTCTTGAACACGATGATCTCATCGATGCGGTTCAAGAACTCGGGCCGGAAGGCGTTCTTCAGCTCGTGCATGACGCGGCTCTTGATCTCCTTGTCGGACAGGCCGTTCTGCCCCGAGTTGGAAAAGCCCAGCGTAGTGGTGGTCGTGATGTCGCGAGCACCCACGTTCGACGTCATGATGATGACGGTGTTGCGGAAGTCCACAGTGCGGCCCTGGGCATCGGTCAGGCGCCCCTCCTCCAGGATCTGCAACAGGATGTTGAACACATCGGGATGGGCCTTCTCGATCTCATCGAAGAGCACCACCGAGTAGGGGCGCTGGCGCACGGCCTTGGTGAGCTGGCCGCCCTCGTCGAAGCCCACGTAGCCCGGAGGCGAGCCCACGAGGCGCGACACCGTATGCTTCTCCATGTACTCGGACATGTCGAAGGACAGCAGCGCATCCTCGGAGTTGAACAGGAACTCGGCCAGGGCCTTGGACAGCTCGGTCTTGCCCACGCCCGAGGGGCCCAGGAAGATGAACGAGCCGGCCGGGCGCTTCGGGTCTTTCAGGCCCGAACGGGAGCGGCGGATGGCCTTGGACAGGGCGGTCACGGCCTCGTCCTGGCCGATGATGCGCTCGTGGAGCACGCCCTCCATGCGCAGCAGCTTCTCGGTCTCGGCCTCGGTGAGGTTGCTCACGGGCACGCCGGTGGACATGGACACCACGTCGGCGATGTCCTCCACGGTCACCTGCTGCACGGTCTTGGAGGTGTCCTCCTCCCACTGCTTCTCGGCCTCTTCGCGCTCCTTCTTCACGGCCTCTTCCTCGTCGCGCAGCTCGGCGGCGCGCTCGAAGTTCTGGTCGCCGATGGCCCGATCCTTCTCGGCGCGGATCTTGCGCAGCCTCTCATCGAGATCGCGTAGCTCCTTGGGCAGGGTCATGTTGCGGATGCGCATGCGGGCGCCGGCCTCGTCCATGACGTCGATGGCCTTGTCGGGCAGGTAGCGATCCTGGATGTAGCGGTTCGCGAGCTGCACGGCGGCGGTCAGGGCGTCGTCGGTGAAGTGCACGCCATGGTGCGCCTCGTACTTGTCGCGCAGGCCCTCCATGATGCGCACGGCCTGCTCCTCGTTGGGCTCGTTGATGGTGAGCGGCTGGAAGCGGCGCTCCAGGGCCGAGTCCTTCTCCAGGTGCTTGCGGTACTCCTCCAGGGTGGTGGCGCCGATGATCTGAATCTCGCCGCGGGACAGCGGGGGCTTCAGAATGGCGGCCGCGTCGATGGAGCCCTCGGCGGAGCCGGCGCCGATGATGGTGTGGATCTCGTCGATGAACAGCAGCACGTCGCCGGCGTCCATGACCTCCTTGATGACCTTCTTCAGGCGCTCCTCGAACTCGCCGCGGTACTTGGAGCCGGCCACGAGCGCCGACACGTCCAGGGTGATGAGGCGCTTGCCGCGCAGGATGTCGGGCACCTGGTTGCTCACGATGAGCTGGGCCAGGCCCTCGGCGATGGCCGTCTTGCCCACGCCGGGCTCGCCCAGGATGAGGGGGTTGTTCTTCTGACGGCGCGATAGGATCTGCATGACGCGCTCGATTTCCGAGGCGCGGCCGATGACCGGGTCCAGCTTGCCGTCGCGGGCCTTCTTCGTCAGGTCGGTGCCGAACTCGGTGAGCATGGAGTCCGACGAGGCCGGGCCATCGAAGCCGGAGCGGCCCGCGTAGACGGGCGACTGGCCCACCAGGTCGTTCAGAGCGCCACGCACATCGTCGCCAGACACGTTCAGGCGGCCGAGCACTTCCAGGGCCGTGCCCTCGCCCTCGCGCACGATGCCGAGGAGCAAATGCTCGGTAGAGATGTAGGACTGGCCCATCTGCATGGCCTCGCGCAGAGAGTTCTCCAGCACGCGCTTCACCCGCGGCGTGAAGGACAAGTGCCCCGACACGTCGGCGTCCTCGTCGATGGTGACCACCTGGCGGATGGCCTGCACCACGCCGTCGTAGGTGACGTTCAGGCGATCGAGGGCCTGGGCGGCCAGACCGTCCTTCTCCTGGATGAGGCCGAGGAGGATATGCTCGGTGCCCACGTAGGGCTGATGGAGCGCCCGGGCCTCGTCCTGGGCCAGGACCAGCACCTTGCGGGCCTTGTCCGTGAATTTCTCGAATGACATAGTTTCCTCGTTCCTTCGTTGGTGCCCCGCGACAAAGATTCTCTCTCGCTATCAGACAGGCCGGGCACGAAATATAGTTCCCGAGCAGTTTAGCACTCACGCGGCCGAATTGCTAAAGCACGGAGCCGAGAACCACGGTTTTGTGGGCACGTTGTGAGGGGGAAGCGACGCCACGGCCGCCCTACCCCTGCTGATCGTCGCCCGCGACTGCCCCGCTTTCACCGGAAGGCCCTTCCGCCCCGGTGCGCTCGGCTTCGTCGCGGTCGTCTTGGCGGGCATCTTCGCGGCGCACATCGCGCTCGATCTTGCGCAGGTTCGCATTCTGGAACTCGGCCACGAAACCAGCGGAAAAGATGCCACCGGGAATGGCTACCAGGGCCACCGAGAGGAACATGATGATGGAACCCACGATGCGCCCAGCCGGCGTGATGGGCACCAAATCGCCGTAGCCGGTGCCGGTGATGGTGGTCACGGCCCAGTACACGCCCGACAGCAGGTTGTTGAACCGGTCGGGCTGGGCCGGATGCTCGATCTCGTACATGACCACGCTGGAAACCACCACGAGCAGGGCGATCACCAGAAACGCCGCGACGATCTCGTGGTAGTGCTTCGCGATGACGCGTCCGATGGTGCGCAGGCCCCGCATGTAGCGGGAGATCTTCACGAGACGCACAAGGCGCACCACGTTGATGACGTTCAACAGCATAGGCGTAACGGGCACGAACCAAGCCGCCATGTTCGGCCCGAAGGACAGAAGATCGATGATGCCCCAGGGCGAGCAGATGTAGCGCAGCCGCGCGCGAGCCGGGGTGCAGTTGCCGAAGGCCAGATCGGCGATCCAGATGCGGGCAAGGTACTCGATGCAGAAGCAGACCGTGGAGAACCGGTAGAAGCCGGCGACCACGTCGGCCGTGACGGGATCGAGCCCCGGCTGCGTGGACACGAACACCACGACGGCATTCAGCAAGATGAGCACGAACAGCGCCCCGCCCACGATGCGGGCCGGCCAGCTGGCGCGGCGCAAGTTCTCCAGCGCGTAGAACGTCTCGCGCTTCAGTTCGTTGGTGTGGGCCAGCTTGAACCGCCGGCGGAACCGCTCGGCGCGCTCGCTCTCCCGATGCCGCACCATGGCCGCACCTCCTCTCGTTTCGGATCGACCGCCTCTTTCACGCCCCGCCTCTCGCTGACGCCCATTCTAGAAATGAATGGGCCCGCACTGCTCAGCGCGGGCCCATCCGTAAGTAAGTTGGTAACTGTTCGCCTAGTACAGCTTGGCGCCGGCGGGGATGCGGTCGTCTACCATGAGCAGGTTCAGGCGCTCCTCGGGCTCGCCGTCCTCGCCCGGCACCTCGTGGATGGCGGACATGAGCATGCCCTCAGACGCCACGCCCATCATCTTGCGCGGCGGCAGATTGGTGATGGCGATAAGGGTCTTGCCCACCAGCTCCTCGGGCTCGTAGTAGGCGTGGATGCCCGACAGGATGGTGCGGTCGGTGCCGGTGCCGTCGTCCAGGGTGAACTGGAGCAGCTTCTTGGACTTCGGCACGGCCACGCATTCCTTCACCTTCACAGCGCGGAAGTCGGACTTGCTGAAGGTGTCGAAGTCCACGGCCTCCTCGAACAGGGGCTCGATGACCACGTTGGAGAAGTCGATGGAAGCCGCCGGGGACGCTTCGGCCGGCACCTCGGCAGCGGTCGGCGCAACGGCGGGTGCCGCGGCCTTGCCGCCAGCCGGAGCCTCGTCCTTCATGTGGGGGAACAGCAGCACGTCGCGGATGGAGGGCGCGTCGGTGAGCAGCATGACCATGCGGTCGATGCCGATGCCCACGCCGCCCGCCGGGGGCATGCCGTACTCCAGGGCGCGGATGTAGTCGGCGTCGAAGCCCATGGCCTCGTCGTCGCCCATGTCCTTGGCCGCCACCTGGGCGCGGAAGCGCTCGGCCTGGTCCACCGGATCGTTCAGCTCGGTGAAGGCGTTGGCGTACTCGTGGCCCAGGATGAACAGCTCGAAGCGCTGGGTGAGCTCGGGATTGGCAGGATCCTTCTTCGCGAGCGGCGAGATCTCCAGCGGATGATCGATGACGAAGGTGGGCTGGATGAGCTTCTCCTCGGCCACGGCCTCGAAGATCTCGGAGATGAGCTTACCCTTGCCCCAGGCCGCCTCGGCGTGGCCGCCGTGCTTCTCCAGGATGGCCACGAGCTCGTCGCGGCTGCGGTCGAAGGACACCTCCTCACCGGCGTGCTCGCTGGCCAGTTCCATCATGGAGGCGCGGCGCCAGGTGCCGGACAGGTCCACCGCCGTGCCCTGGTACTCGATCTGCAGGCTACCGCACGCGGCCTCGGCCGCGGCCTTGATGCAGCCCTCGGTGAGGTCCATCATGCCGTCCAGGTCGCTGAAGGCCGCATAGGCCTCCATGGTGGTGAACTCGGGATTGTGGTACGGGTCCATGCCCTCGTTGCGGAACTGGCGACCGATCTCGAACACCTTCTCGAAACCGCCCACGAGCAGGCGCTTCAGCGGCAGCTCCGTGGCAATGCGCAGGTAGTAGTCGCGATCCAGCGCGTTGAAGTGCGTGATGAAGGGCTTCGCGTTCGCACCGCCGATGATGGCGTGCAGGAAGGGGGTTTCCACCTCGTAGAAGCCCTGATCCTCCATGTAGCGGCGAATGGCCGACACGATCTTGAAGCGGCGTTCGAAAGTGGTGCGCACCTCGGGGTTCATGACCAGGTCCACATAGCGCTGGCGGTAGCGGGTCTCCTTGTCCTGCAGCCCGTGGAACTTCTCGGGCAAGGGGCGCAGCGACTTGCTCATGAGCTCGAAGGAGTCCACGGCCACGGACAGCTGGCCCCGGCGAGTGCGCATCATGGTACCGGTGACGGCGATCCAGTCGCCCACATCCAGGTCGCACAGGTCGGCGAAGCGCTCCTCGCCCAGCGCGTTGATGCGGCAGAACAGCTGGATGTCGCAACCGGACTCACGCAGCTCCAAAAAGGCGATCTTGCCCTGCACGCGCTTGGCCATGATGCGGCCGGCGATGGTGACCGCATCCTCGGTGGAATCGCCGTCCTCCAAGTGAGCGTACTGCTCGTTCAACGCACCCACGCTGTGACTGCGCTCGATGGAATGGCCGTAGGGGTCCACGCCCGCGGCAATCAGCGCCTCGCGCTTGGCCTTGCGCACCTCGATGGGATCGTCTTCGATTACCTCAACAGTTTCTTCAGCCATATTAGTGCTCGATCTTCAGGATGGTCAGAGTGATGTCGCGGCCGGTGGGGCCCGTGGTGGTCACCTCGTCGCCCTTCTTGCGGCCGAGCAGCGCCTGGCCGACGGGGGACTCGTTGGAGATCTTGCCCTCGGCGGCATCGGACTCGGCGCCGCCCACGATGGTGAACACCCGCTCGCGGCCGTTCATGTCCACCGTGACCACGCTGCCGATGTTCACCTTGCTCGAGCGCTTCGGCGTGTTCACCACGGTGGCCTCGGACAGGATGCGGCTGATCTCGGCGATGCGCGCCTCCATCATGCCCTGCTCGTTCTTCGCGTCGTCGTACTCGGAGTTCTCGGAGATGTCGCCGAACTCGCGGGCCACCTTGATGCGCTCGCCGATCTCGGCGCGCTTCTCGGTCTCCAGGTAGTGAAGCTCCTCTTCCAGCTTCTCCTTGCCCTCTTGGGTCAGTACGTAGTTCTCGTTAGCCATGATTTGTCCCGTTTTCTCTCTTTATACACTGGTGGTGCGCCCGCACAATTATGCGGGCGCACCACGGATTACCACGTTATGCGAAGGGCGGGAAGGCTACTCGGCCTTCTTCTTCACGACCTTCTTGACGGTCTTCTTGGGGGCCTCGGCCGGCTCCTCGACCACTTCCTCGACGACTTCGACAACCTCATCATCGTCGGCGGCCTCCTCGACCTCTTTCTGGCCGGCACCCATGCCATCGCGCAGGTTCTTCACCGTCTTGCCGAGGGCGCTGCCGAGTTTGGGCAGGTTCTTCGGGCCGAAGATGAGCAGGATGACAACCAGGATGATAAGGAGCTCAGGAACTCCCATGCCCAAAATCTTCATGCAATCCTCCGTCAGGTCGGGCAAGGTTTCCCTTGCCTCGTTCTTTCGCCTCTTGGCGACGCGGTGCGTTCCCCAAAGACGCGCTTTTGCGTGCCGACAAGGGTAGCACAAACCCCACGCCAGCGGCGCAACGAGCACAAATACTTCAACGATGGACGCAACGGGACGCCTCTGGCAGGGCCGGCCCTAGCGCTCGCTTTCCACCAGGTCGATCAGTTCTTGGCGATCGTGCACGTCGAGCTTGCGGTACAGGTGACTCAGATGCGCGTTCACCGTGCCCGCCGTCAGGCCCAGCTCCTCGCGGATGCGCGGCGTGGAACGGCCCTTGGCCACCAGCACGAGTACCTCCTCCTCGCGCTCGGTCAGGTTGAAGTCGACCCGCAGCTGATGGCAGCGCTCGCGGAAGGGACGGCGCCCGAGACGGCCGCCCCCGAGCAGCCGGGCCATGGTGCTCTCGGTGAACAGGAACAGGTAGGCGAAGAACAGCAGGCACACGCACAGAAGGGTCACGAGACTCAGCAGTCGCGGGGTGATGGTCACGGTGGACAGCACGAGGGCGCCGCCGAAGGTGCCCGCGAGCAGGCCGGCCGTGCAGGAGGCCCAGCCGATACCGAAGGCGAACAAGGGCGAGAGGCCGTAGAGCCCCGTGAGGCGGGCGAGCACCACCCACATGAGCAGCATCACCACGCAATAGGTGACGAGCCCCGCCACGTCGGCCGCGAAGGATCCGGGCTCGAGCAGGGGCAGCAGAAGCATCACGAAGCCGAGGGCGAACACCGAGGTCTTGTATGCGGCGGCGAAATCGGGGGACGTGGCCGATAGGAGCGGTCCGCACACGATGACGATGGCCCCGATGGTGGCCATGAGGAACAGCCACGGATAGGAGCCGTCGCTCACAATGGGCGTCCCCGCCAGGAAGAACGACCGGGCGAAGGAGCCGGCCAGGGAGAGCACCCCCAGCGAGAAGACGGCCCGCACCGAGAAAGCGCCCTGATGGAGCGCCGGCTTCCCCGCCTCCTCCGCCGTGCGCCACACACCGAGGCCCTGGAACAGGATGGCGCCGACCCCTATGGGCAGCGCGCCGGTGATGACGACGGCGGCCAGCTTCGGCAGCATGACCGTCAGCGCGAACAACACCGCGGCGAGCAGGAACGCCGCCGCTGTCTTCACGGTGACCTGCACGATGCTCAGGCGGCGCAGCACATCGCCCCAGGCGAGGTAGAGCACCCCCAAGCCAACGCCGGAAATGGCCGCGGCGATGGAGCACCAGGGCTGCCGGAACACCTCGCTGACATCCACGATGGCGAGCACGACGGTGCTCAGTACGAGAGCCGCCGGAGCCGCCCAGCGCAGCACGGGGCGCCCCATGGCCCGGGAAAAGGCCCCTGCCCGGCCGGCCGCCACCAAGAGCACCGCCACGAGGCCCAGGCTCGAGTAGCCCACGACACTGTTGAAATGGCTGACGTCGTTGCGCGTGGAATAGTGGATGGCGGGGCTGAAGAACGTGATGAACTGCCATGCCAGCATGAGCGCAAGACCCCACACCCGACGATCGAGCACGTCGCCGAGGGTTACCGAGCCCCATGAGAGACGGGTGTCGGCATCCGGCGGCAAGGCCGGCCCGACCCCTCCCGACTGCGTCATAGATTCCTCCCAACTCTTTCCCGTCTTCCGAAGCCGGGAAAGCCTCCTTGGCGCGATTCTAACATAAAAGACGGGAAGCAGGGGCACTCGAGCCTGTCATATAAAACATATATCGTCCCAGTTCAAAGCCTTGTTTTCAAAATATAGGAAATGCACGATTTTCTCTGAGAACCAAAAGCGCTACGGTGGAATACGTCGCGAGAGGCGACCCCCGCAAGGCCCAGGGATGCTGCACTCATGGTTGGTCGATTGAAGGGGAAGGGGAGGTTTTGTCGGATGCAGCGGGTGCCACGGGGATACCGACAAGAGGAGGTCTTATGGCTGAATTCACCAGACGCACGTTGCTCAAGGGCGCCGCCGCGCTCGGTGCCGCAGCGATGCTCGGCGGCTGCGCGCCGCAAACGCTCGAGGAAGACGAGTTGTCCCAGACCGGTGGCGAGGAAGGCCCCGAGCCGGTTATCGAAGTCAAGCACGCCTGGTGCAAGATGTGCGGCCCCGCCCGCACCCACTGCTCCACCCTGTGCACCATCAAGGACGGCCGCTGGGTGCACGTGGAGGGCAATCCCGAGGCCGGCAACAACTTCGGGCGCGGCTCGAAGACGCTGTGCGCCAAGGGCAACGCCGCCATGCACACCGTGTACGCCCCGAACCGCCTGCTGTACCCCATGAAGCGCGTGGGCGAAAAGGGCGAGGGCAAGTTCGAGCAGATCACGTGGGATCAGGCCCTCGACGAGATCGCCGCGAAGCTCCAGGAGCAGAAGGAGCAGTACGGCGCCGAGTCCTACGGCGTGCTCTCCCCGCAGTTCTATGCGGTGCTCGGCTCCCTCGGCCGCCGTTTCCTGAACGTGCACGGCTCGCCGAACTACCTGCACTCCGCCATCTGCAACTCCCAGCGCATGTTCTCGCGCCTGGTCACCCTGGGCGGCCCGGAGCACGCAAAGGCCACCGACACGGCCCCCGGCCAGCTGGACAAGTGCAAGCTGCTCGTCGTGTGGGGCTACAACTCCGAGAACTCCGCCATCAACCAGGGCAACCCCAACAAGCGCCTGGATTCCCAGGAAGGCGGCATGAAGGTCATCGACATCCGCCCCATGCAGGAGGGACTGGGCTCCCACGCCGATTACTGGCTGCCCGTCATCCCCGGCACCGACGGCGCCCTGGCCCTGGCCTTCCTGAACGTCATCATCGGCGAGGACCTCTACGACCACGACTTCGTGGAGAACTGGTGCCTCGGCTTCGATGAGCTGGCCGAGCACGTCAAGCAGTTCCCGCCCTCCTGGGCCGCCCCCATCACGGGCATTCCCGAGGAGCGCATCATCGAGGTGGCCCGCCTCATGGGCACCACCAAGCCCATGGGCATCAACATCGGCAACGGCATCGGCGACCAGTCGGCTGACGGCCACTGGACCGTGGCCTGCGCCTGCCTCATTGAGGCCATCACCGGCAACCTCGGCATCGCCGGCGGCGGCGGAGCCGGCATGGTCATGCCCGAGCCGCTCATCAAGACCAAGCCCATCGACCTCTTGAGCGACCGTTTGCCGGCCAGCGAAGAGGACACCGCCAACGGCTGGATGGCCGGCGTGGCCAAGCTCGTCGGCCCCGAGACGCCCCGCTGGTTCCAGGACATGGTGACCCAGGAGTCCGGTCCCACCACGGCCTACAACAAGGGCATCCAGTCTATTCTCAGCGAGAAGCCCTATCCGCTGCGCTTCATCTTCGCCCAGTCGTCCAACCCCATGTCGGCCACCCGCCAGCCCAAGACCGTGGCCGAGGCCCTGAAGAAGCTCGACTACTACGTGGTCATGGACGTGGCGTGGAACTCCTCCTGCGACTACGCCGACATCGTGCTGCCGGCCACGACCCAGTACGAGTCCGCCGACCAGTTCGCCACGAAGAACTCCCCGGCCGGCACGTTCATCGGCATCAACCAGGTGATCTCCGAGCCCGTGGGCGAGTGCCGCAGCGACTGGCAGTACTATCTGGACCTGGCCGTGAAGATGGGCTACGGCGCCGACTTCTGGAACGGCGACATCGACGCCATGCTCTCCGAGCAGCTGGACGGCTCCGGCGTGACCCTGGAAGAGCTGCGCGAGAAGGGCGGCATCTTCAAGGAGCGCACCGATGGCGCCAAGCCCACCGAGCCGGAGTACCAGAACTACGAGAAGATGTTCGCCACGCTGCCCCAGGGCAAGGTCCAGTGCGTGAACGAGTGGATCGGCGGCAAGCCCAACGCCGACGACACGGGCACGATCGAGCGTTTGCCCGTGTACAAGGGCGCCCCGGAGAGCCTCACCGGCACCCCCGAGATCGCCGCGGAGTACCCGCTCGTCATCTCCGACGTGCATGCCTACCGCCTGTGCAACCACAGCTACTACCATGACGTGCCCTACCTGCGCGAGCTGCAACCGGAGCCCTGGGTGAAGATCAACCCGGCCACAGCGGCCCAGTACGGCATCGCCGACGGCGACTGGGTGCTCATCGAGTCGCCCCACGGCTCCATCAAGATGGTAGCCCGCTTCTTCGAGGCCATCCAGCCCAACGTGCTCATGACCAAGCGCGGCTGGTGGGAGCCCTGCGACGAGCTGGGGCTGCCCGGCTACGGCAGCCTGGACGGCGGCAGCGAGGTCAACGTGCTGTACGACGACACCATTGCGAACTACGACGGCTTCACTTCGGCTATGGCGAAGCAGACGCTCGTCAAGATCTCGAAGAGTGAGGGGTAAACCATGGCTGAACAGTACGGATTCTACGTCGATACGAGCCGCTGCATCAAATGCTGGGCCTGCGTGGTAGCCTGCAAGCAGTGGCACGAGATTGAGGCCGGCACCGTGTCGCGCCGCAATGTGGAGGAGACCGTCGAGGGCACGTTCCCCGACGTGAAGCGGAAGTTCGAGTCCCTGTCCTGCATGCACTGCGAGAACCCCCTGTGCGTGGCGAACTGTCCCACCGGTGCGGTGAGCAAGCGCGAGGAAGACGGCGTGGTGGTCGTGGACGATACGGTCTGCATCGGCTGCAAGACCTGCGAGCAGGCCTGTCCCTTCGGCGTTCCGCAGTACGTGGAAGTGGAGGGCGAGGGTTTCAAGATGGACAAGTGCGACACCTGCCTGTCCATCGGTCGCGAGGACGACCAGCCCCACTGCGTGCTGACCTGCCCCGTGCAGGCGCTGCACTTCGGCCCGCTCTCCGAGATGGAGGCCCTGGCCGCTGAGAAGGGCGGCGCGCGCATGGAGGGCGAGACCACCCCGAGCGTGTACGTGTCCTAACCACCCCCGGCCGGGCCCCGCGGCCCGGCCCTTTCGACGGGCGCCGCTTTCCCCTCCCCCTGCGGCGCCCGTACTTTTTACCTGTGCGAGGCGGCCCGGGGCGCCCTTGGGGCTGCCCCGGGCCGCACGACAGCGCTACCACCCTGCGCTCGAATGGCAGGGATTGTGTCCGACCCACGCCCCGCGGCGCCCTCCCCAAGGAGACACCTATGAATACCCCGGAGCTGTCAGCGCTCATGGAAGAGCGCGCCCTCGGGTACCGCTTTCTGGCCCGCGCCTTCCGCGCCGCCCCCGACACCGCCTTCGTGGCCGCCGTCCTGTCGGCGGCCGATGCCAACGCCGAAGGACCCTTGGCGCCGTTCTACGCCGAGGCCGCGGAGGCCGACAGCGAGGCCCTGCGCATCGACCTGGCCGCCGACTACAACCAGCTGTTCCTGAGCATGAGCGCCCATCCGGTGGCTCCCTACGAGTCGGTGTACACGAGCGAGGAGGGCCTCATCATGCAGGAGGCCCGGGACGAGATCCTGCGGGTTTACCGCCTTTGGGGCCTGCGCGTGCCCGAGAGCTTCGATTTGCCCGAGGACCACGTGGCCCTGGAACTGGAGCTCATGGCCTGCCTGGCCGACCGCGCCCGCGCGGCCGCCGATGCGGGCGAGGACCCCGCGGGGCTCATCGCGGCCCAGCGAGCTTTCCTCGGCGAGCATCTGGCCTGGGTGGCGGCCCTCTGCGACGATGTGGAGAAGCGGGCCCGTACCGCCTTCTACTACGGCATCGCCGGGCTTACCCGCGAGCACCTGGCCGCCGACGAGGCCGTGCTGGGCAGCCTGTAGGGGGTTCTCCCCCGCTCCGGGCTCGCCCCTCGGGCCGCGACTATCCTTCGGGCCATGACCACCCCACGAGCCGCGACCGTCCCGCAAGCCGTCGCAGCCTCGGGGCTCTGGCCCCGATGACTGGGGCGCCATGGGGTACAATGGCCCGGCACAACCCGGATCGAAGGGAGCACCATGTACCAGATGAGCGACGAGGAATTCGAGCGAGCCATTGAAGAGGCCCTCGACGGGCTGCCCCCGCAGTTCCTGGAGGCCCTGGAGAACGTGGCCATCGTCTGGGAAGAGGAGCCGAGCGCCTACCACTTGGGCTACGATGGGGACGAGTGGGAAGACGGCGCCGATGGCGCGCCGTGGGGCGGGGCCGACGGAGGGGATGACGGGCCGTGGGACGCCGCCGACAGCGTAAGCGCCAGCGAGGACGGCCTTAACGGCGATCAGCTGCCCGACGACTTGCTCGGGCTCTTCGACGGACTCTCCCTCGTGGAGCGGGCCGACGGCTACGACGAGGACGGCCCGGCGGTTATCACCGTGTTCAAAGGCCCCCACGAGCGCTGCTTCAGCGACCGTGACGAGATGGTGGCCGAGATCGGCAAGACCATCATCCACGAGCTGGGCCACTACTTCGGCCTGGACGAAGACCAGCTCGCCGCCATGGGCTACGAGTAAGACCTAGCGGGCCAGCACCGTCACGTTCGGCAAAGCGGATTCGTCGATGGTTTTGAGCTGATAGGCGTTCTCCAGGTTGAGCCAAAGACTTACATCGTTTCCCGTTCGAAGAGGGCGATGATCTCGTCGCGGTTGTGGGTATCGCATTTGCGGTAGATGCTGCGCAGGTGCGACTTCACCGTGGACTCCGAGACGAACAGGGCATTCTGGATGTACCTCAGGCCGTGGCCGGTAACCCAGAGGCGAAAGACCTCGCTCTCGCGGGGCGACAGATCGTATTCCGCGCAGAAGGCCCCGTAGGGGTCGGGATTCTCGGCAGCATCCGCCCCAACGCAAGTGGGCTCTGCGCATGCCCGCGAACCGTCTTCCGCCGTACCGTTTTCCGCACCACCGCCCGATAGGCCCGAAACGCCTTTGCCGGACGCGCTCCCGCAAACGGAGACGGAGCGCTGAGGCGCGCTGGCCGCCCCTCCTTCTTCCCCCTCGTCCACATCGAGCAAGTGGTAACCCTCACTGAAGGCGAAGCCGACGCCCAGAAGCACCAGCATGACGACCACAGCCATGAACGCGAGCGGCTCGCCGGCCAGCAGGGGCGCCGTCAGCTGGCCCAAGGTCTTGCCCGCGCATTCGGCGAGCCAGCCCATGGCGAATACCAGCGGAGGCGCCACGGGCGTCTTCTTCGCGCCCAGGGCCAGCACCACCCAGGCCATCACCTCGATGACGTTGTGCGCGTGCAGCGACAGGCCGCCGTTGCCGTACCCAAGGTAGAAGGAGAAGAAAACGAAGGCAGCCGAGGCAACGAGCAGCACCTTGTACAAGATGGAAGGGTCGATCTTCTCCCGAGCGAACAGGCCGCTGGCCACGAAGAACGCCGTGGCCGCCAAGGGAATGAGCAGCGAGGCGAAGCTCAGCGACGGTGCCGTCTCGTGCCCCACCGCGACGGTAGTGATGGAGCTGAGCACGAAGAACGTGATGGCGAAGCCGGCCAGGGTACGCAGGGGTACCGCCTCCTGGAGCACATCCCGCAGGCCGGGTGTCCGCGCCGACCCGAGCTCGGGCGCCCTCGCGGGCACTGTGCCGCCGAAGGCCCCCGTCGTCGGCGCCGCGGCCTCCAGCTCGCCGAGCGCCGCAGATGCAGCGGCCGTGGTCGGCTGCGGCGCGGGGGGCAGGGGCAGCAGCACGAACGACAGCATGGGCAGCAACGACACGAGCACGCTGGCCAGGGCGCCGTCGCACTGCATGAGGGCCCAGCTCTCCAATGCCGCCACCAAGATGCTGCACCCGGACAGCACGATAATGCCCCGCGGACCGATGGATGCGTAGGTATCGAACCACGCCATGATGAGAATGATGGCGAAGGCCCCCGAGAGCACCATGCCCGCCACGAACGCGCCGGGCAAATGCGCCAGGGCCGGATAGGTGCAGGCGAGGGTTCCCAGGCTCGTGCAGAACGCGGCCGCAGCCACCACGGGCGTGCGCCCCGCCAGCGCCAGCCGCCGTCGGAAGAAGAACAGGCACCCCAAGCACGTCGCCAAACCGGGCACCATGGAAAGCAGGGCCTGCAGCGAGAAGGCGAGCGAGCCGGTCCAGGGCACATAGAGCATCATGATGCCCCATGCGTTGGTGCACGCATAGCCAACGGCATAGCGAATATGCTCCGGCCGCACCCCTATGGACGAACGCTCACTCATACACTCCTCCCTTCCGACGCCATTATGGCATAAGAACGAGCGCCCGACGACGAGCGCGGCGAAAAGCACGGGGGCGCCCATTCAACCCTAACGGACGATGGCCCACCTGGGGTTTTGCTTGCCATCGACCGCAATGTCCCGTGGTTTCCACCATGCCCCGCTTCCCCTTTCCCCTCTTTCAACCCCGATTCGACCCTCGCGGTGGATGCCACGGAGCCCCCGGACCGCCATGATGGGCCCAGCGATTCGGAAGGCGGGTCGCTTCAGAGACGAAGCCCTCGAAAAGCGGGGGCGCGGGGGCGCAGCCGCAACGCGCTCCCCTCGAGAAACTGGGAGGTTATCATGGCCGCAATGAATGTCACTCGTCGCAATTTCCTGTCCGGAGCCGCGCTTATGAGCGCCGCTATCGCCGGGGCCGGCCTGGCAGGCTGCGCCCCGCAGACAACCGCCCCCGCGCCGTCGGCCGCCGGCGAGGCGGACACGCTGGCCACCACGGGCGGCACCGCGGGCTTCGACGGCACCGGCGAGCTGCCCTGGCTCGGCGAGGCGCCGACCATCGATGACGGGCAAGTGGAAGAAGAGCTGACCGCCGACGTGGTCGTGGTGGGCCTCGGCGCAGCCGGCGTGCCGGCGGCCCGCGCCGCCGCCGAGGCCGGGGCGAAGGTCGTGTGCCTGGAATCGTCCCCGAAGCTCAACAGCGTGGCCAGCGACATGGCCATCTTCGGCGGCCAGACCCAGGCCCAGTGGGGCCGCGGCGATGGCTTCCTCGATAAGAAGATGGTCGTGAATATGCACATGGAGGAGTGCAGCCACCATGTGAGCCAGAGCATCATCAGCCGCTACTACGACGAGTCCGGCGCGGCCCTGGACTGGTTCGTCGCCGCGAGCAAGAACCTGTACATGGCCCCCGAGAGCTACGCCGAGATTCCCGCCGAGGGCCAGGCCAACTACATGTTCCCCTACATGTACCCCGTGCCCGAGACCTACGACTACACCACCGAAGACCTGCCTTGCTACCCCACGTCGGTGGGCTTCAGCAGCCTGGCCACGGTGATGGAGGACAACCTGCAGGCGGCCGTGGACGCCGGCGCCGAGGTGCGCTACAACACCAAGGGCGTCAAGCTCATCCAGGATGAGGCCGGCGCCATCGCCGGCATCTACGCCCAGGCCGCCGGCTCCGAGGGCTACATCAAGATCACCGCGCCCAGCGTCATCCTGGCCACGGGCGATTACCTGGCCAACGAAGACATGATGAAGTTCTACGCCCCGGAGTGCATCGAGAACGGCATCGGCATCCTGAGCCTCGACTTGGATGAGAGCGGCGCCTTCACCAACATCGGCGAGGGCCACAAGATGGGCGCCTGGATCGGCGGTGCCATCGAGCAATGGCATGCCCCGATGATCCACCATATGGGCGGCGGTGCCGGCCCCGACGGCCGCGGCGTCATCGGCAACAACGGGTACCTGTGGCTGAACCTGCGCGGCAAGCGCTTCATGAACGAGGATCTGCCCGGCCAGCAGCTGGAGAACCAGGTGGAGCTGCAGCCGCAGCGCAAAGCCTACCAGTTCTTCGACGCCTCCTGGCCCGAGCAGCTGGCGTACTTCCCCGCGGCCCACGGCGTGGCCTGCATCTACCGCGATGAGCCCCTGCCCGAGTACACCGCCTCCGGCCTGCGCATCAATGTGCGTACCCCCGCCGACATCGAGGCGGCCGTGGAAGAGGGCCGCTGCCTGAAGGCCGACACCATCGACGGACTGCTCGCCATGATCGAGGGCATGGACACGGAGACGGCCAAGGCCTCCATCGAGCGTTACAACGAGCTGGCCCGCGCCGGCGAGGACACCGACTTCTTCAAGAGCTCCCAGCGCCTGTTCCCCCTGGAAAACGGTCCCTTCTACGCCGCCGAGTGCGGGTGCGCCCTCACCCTGGGCAACCTGGGCGGCCTGGAGTCCGATGAGGACTGCCACGTGTACAACACTGACCGCGAGCTCATCAGCGGCCTGTACGTGGCCGGCGCCACCCAGGGCGGCCGCTTCGCCGTACAGTACCCCATCTCGCTGAAGGGCCTGTCGGCCGGCATGTGCATGGTCTACGGCAAGATCGCCGGCGAGAACGCCGCCGCGGGCAAGTAGGCCCCGCATCGAGGCCCGGCCCCCAGCGCCGGCCGCCGGGCTCCCTTCCCCGCATTTTCCCCATCCACTCCCGCAGAGTGCGCCACGCCGCCCCCTCCCCGGCCCTCGCGCACCCTGCGGGGGCCGGTGTTTTGAAGCAGTCCCGCGCCGCCCGCGACTCTCGCGCAAACCACGAAAAAGAGCCGCCCCGAAGGACGGCTCTCAAAATTTCATGGTCGGGTTGACAGGATTTGAACCTGCGGCCTCTGCGTCCCGAACGCAGCGCTCTACCAAACTGAGCCACAACCCGTTTTTGCTCCCTTGCGGGCAGCGAACGCTATGATACCACAGAAGGGCCGCCATGCAAGGAAAAAGTTGAGCGATTGGCGAGGCCTCCCCGCGCGATCGACGCGAAGCCGCCTCTAGCGGCCACGCTCGGCCTCGCGCTCGGCGAGATAGGCCTTCGGTACCACCTTCACCACGACGTGGCCGTCGCTCATGACATCGCCCTCGTCGTCATAGGCCGCCACATTCCAGATGAGCTTGTAGCCGGCTCGGCGCGACGGCACGCGCTCGGCCAGGGTGGCCACCCCGCGCACGGCGCCGTTCTTGCCGCTCTTCCGATGGCGCACGCACACTTCCACGCCGAAGGGCTGCTCGCTCTGCCCGTCGCAGATCATCTCGCCGCCGGCCGAGGCCACGGTTTCCAGCAGGGCAATGGTGGCGCCCCCGTGCACGAAGCCGAAGGGCTGGGTGATGGCCGGCGTGATGGGCATGACTGCCTCCACCCGCTCGTCGCTGGCCGCCGTGATGACGATGCCCAGCGTATGGTTCAGCCCCGTGGTCTCCCGCTTGCGGGCCACCTCGGCGGCCCTACCGGTCAGCGGCGTCGCCTCCATCGGGAGCCTCCTTTCCCGGAAGGCCGTTCTCGGCCGTCGAGTCCGATGCTGGAGCCGCAGCGGCCCGGGCCCGCACTTCCTCGAGGGGCACGGGCTTGCGGGTGCGGGCCTTCTCGGGCGGAGCGAAGGCCTTCATGCGCTGGATGACGAAGGCACCCACGAGGAAGGGCAACCAGAACACGATGCCGCGGTAGACCATGACCACGGCCAAGCCCGTGGCCGAATCAATGCCGAACAGGGCGAAGGCCACGGTGACTGCCGCCTCCACCACACCGACGCCCTGGGGCACGAAGGAGATCATGGCGAACAGGGTGGCCACCACGTAGCCGCAGATGAGCGCCTCGGGGTGATTGACGCCGAAGGCGAAGCCCACGAGCACGAAGCAGCTCATCTCGCAGATGCTCGACAGCGTGGTCCACAGAAACGACTGCACGGTCTTCTTCGGGTTCTTCGTGATGAGGTGCGCCGCGCTCGAGAAGTTGTGGATGGTACGGGTAACAGCCTCGTCGATGGGGGCCTTCTTGAACTTCGCGAGCACCCAATCGGCCAGCTTCACGAAGGGCCGCAGCACCTTCAGCACCAGGTTCGGCTTCAGGCCGCCCACGGTGATGACGAACACGAGGCCGCCCACGAGCACAATGGCCACCGCCCCCACGGCCAGCCAGCCCGGCTGAAGGCCCACGGTGAGGGACAGGACGCCGAAGGTGACGAGCATGATGATGACGAAGCCGGTATCGATGGACAACTGCATGAGCAGGGCCGCCGTCGTGCCCTTGCCGGCCTGCATGCCGTTCTTCGTGGCCGTGGCCATGACGAGCGAGGTGCCCGCCAGATTCATGGAGGGCGCCACGGTGTTCATGAAGAAGGTGCCGAACACGAGCGACAGACCCGTGCCGTAGCTGATGTGGCCGTTGACGGTGTTGAAGCAGGCTTGGAAGCCGCGGCCCTGGGCCAGGTACTTGCACACCTGGGCCACCACGGCCGCGCCGATGAAGAACGGCGTGCCCTGCTTGATGGTCTCGACGAGCTTCACGAGCGAATCGCCGGAAAAGAACACGAAGGCGAGCACGATGACGACCACGACGCCGATCATGATCTTCTGCAAGTTGCCACGCACGGAGCACACCTCCCTTTCGGTTCCTTCGCGCCGGCCGCCGCGCCAGCGACGGGATCGGCCTCGCCCCGGTCCCGCGCGGTACCAAGAACCGCCCGGCCATTTCGGGGCACCGACAGATTATAGCCCACCGAAGCCGTTTCGGCGGCCCGCGCCGCGACAACGAAAGCCGACGGCGCCATCCCGCGCCGCCGCCTCGGCGCCAAAAGCGGGATTGACGCCTGCGACGGGCAGCGGGGCCCTCCTCAAAGTCGGCACCTTCCTAGGAACGCGGCGGCCGGCGGCGGCTCAAGAGGGCCAGGGCCGCACCGCTCGCCACCACGACAACGCACGCGATCACCATGGGCACGCCCAAGTCGTCACCGGTCTGGGCGAAGGCCGCCGGGGCCGAGCCCCGAGCCGGCGCCCCGCCACGAGACGATGCGGTCCCGCTTCCCGCACCCTGACCGGCACCGGAGCTCGCGCCGGCCGTCCCGGAGCCCCCTTCGCCCGTGCCGCCGGCTGCGGCACCGCCGGACTGATCGGACGAACCGCCGGCATTGTCAGTCGCATCGGGGGCCCCTGCGCCAGGATGGTCGCCGTGCGGCCCATCCGCATCGGCGCCCGGGCCGCCATCGCCTCCTGGCGGGGGCTCCTCGGTTCCAGACTGGCCGGGCCGGTCACTCGCGCCTCCCTGATCGGGGTCGGCCGGGGTGTCGGTGCCGGGCTCTTCCGAGGCCTTCAGATGGTTTTCCCACACCACGGGGCTCGGCTGGGCATCCAGATCCACATCCACCCAGCGGTCGCTGTTCGCGGGCTTCTTCCGCACGTAGGTGACCGCGGCGTCCAGCGCGCCGTCGCTGCCCTCGGCCACTTCCACGGTAACAATGTAGGAGCTCTCATCGAGCACCACATCGGCCGGCGCCGAGCGGGTCGCGCCCGTCTGCTTCACGGCGTAGAAGAACCGTCCCGGCCCATCGAAGACCGCTCCGTCGATCAGGCGCACGCTCGCCCCCTCCGACCCGCTCGCCGCGGCGGCGCAGGGCACGGTGCCGCTCTCGATGATGGTGCCGTCCTCGGCCACCTCCCTCACGGAGAAGGTGAACTCGCCGGCCGAGATGGACTCGCCGTCCAGGAGCACGGCGCCATCGAAGCGATCGAGCACGGCCCCGTTGAAGATGTTGAGGAAGCCCTGCCCCGCTCCGGAGGTAGGCTTGGCCGGCCGGTCGTCGAACGTGGCGTCGCCCAGGGGCAGCACCGCGAGCACCGGGCTGCCGCCTGCGTCGGCGGTCTGGTACACGTACAGGTAGATGCGCTTCACGCTGTCGTCGTAGGTGACGCCCTGGTAGACATAGTGGCCGCGCTCGTCGCGGGTCACCCCGTCCTTGAGAGAGCCGTCAGGATTGCGCGGCACCTGCTCGGCGACGGTATAGCAGAACACGCGCCCCACGGAGCGCTCGGTGGCCGTCTGTCCGAGCAACGCGCTGTTGAAGGCAAGGGAGCCGAAGGTCACGGCGCCCCCGGCGTTATTCTGGGCCAGAGCCGAGGCGGGCATCGGCTGATCGCTCTCGGGATAGTACGTCAGATCGCCATGGGCCACGAGCTCGTACTTCTCGGCATCGGAGAGCGCGCTGGAGCGCAGCTGCCGCGGCAGATTCGACCCCGCCGGTAGGGAAGACACGCCCGCTGCCGCCAGGCGGAAGGAAAATTCCCCGGCCGCCAAGGGCCGGCCTTCCAGGTACTTCATGCCGGAAATAGTGAACGAGACGGGCTCGGGCTGGCTTCCTGCGGCCGCAGCGGTCAGGGGCATCCCCAAGCGCCCCGGCAGCCCGTCGGCTTCCTCGGCGAAGGCCACCGGAGCCGCCATCAGCCCGACAACGCTTACCATGAGAGCCGCCAAGATCCAAGCCGCTGTGCGCCGCCACCGGCTCGTCGGTTTCTCCCCGTTCCCCACCATGGCGATCACCCGCCCTTTCTCACTCAGAACGCGCGGCGATCGGAGGGCCACGCCCCCTTAGCATAGGGGCTGATTCGCACCGGGTGCCGAGGGAGCGGGCTTTGTTCGCGGCCCGTCATCCCCCCGTAAGTGGCAGGTGACCCGCATCGCAACGAGCGCGCGATGCGGGTCACCACGGTACGATGGGCGCGAAGCGGGGCCGGAGGCGACGAGGAGAAACCGGGCAGGAATTCCGAGCCTGGCCGGCTCAGCGGCGAAGAGGAGCAGGGCTTCCTAGCCGACGAATTCCATGAGGTCGCTGCGCAGCAGCCAATCGCGCTCGGCCGCCCCCGCCTCGTCGGCTCCCGTATCCAGGAAAAGGAAGCCGTAGAATCCCACGGTCTCGGGATCGAAGCGATGGTAGGACAGCACATGGGAGCAGCGGGCCAGCAGGGCATCGTGGTCGAAGGGGGCCGCCAGATCGGCCTCGGGCGCCGGGTTCAGCAGCGACATGGAGAACACGCGGCCGGGATGGGCCCCGTACCGGGCGGCCAGATCCACCTTCTCGTTTTCCAGGAACGCCTCGTAGGTGCGCAGGCCCACGCCGAAGTAGGCCACATCGGTGCCGCCGAGGCCGGCGAAGCGCAGGGGGTTGAACTCGATGGGGGCGATGACGTCGCCGTCCACCCGCAGTTCTACGTGTACGGGAATGTTGCGGGCGCCCACGATGGCGTTCACGGCCTCAAGCCACGCCAAGAAGCGCGGTCCCATCTCGTTCACGATGGCCTCGTCGGTAAGGTACATGCGGTCGGAAGTGTCCTCGGGGCCGGCGAAATCGTGGCGCAGGACGTTCAGCAGATGGGGTGCGCCCTCCTCGTCGAAATAGCAGTCCAGGGCGTATTCCACGCCGCTGATGAAGCCCTCGATGATGTACACGTCACCGCCCACCACGCTCTCCGGATAGCGCTCGTGCCACCCGTCCTCGCGCCGGGCGATGTCGGCCACGGCGTCGGCCCAGTCGTCGGGCTCCTCAATGACGTAGACCCCCATGGAGCAGAAGCCCACCGAGGGCTTCAACACCACGGGCAGGGGCAGATCGTCCACGTTCACGGCATCCAGCTCGTCGCGGGTCACCGTGGCGTAGAACAGGTTCGGATTCAGCGCGACCAGTTTCTCGCGCATGAGGGCCTTGTCCTTGAACAGCGCGATGGCCTCGGTGAGCCCGGGATTGTCCACATGGTCCATGATCCACGCCAGGGCGTTCTCGGAATTGGTGTACACCCGCTCCCCTGCCTCCAGGCGCCGCGCCGCCTCGGCGTCGTCCACCAGGTTGAGGGCGCGACCGTCCGCAAGGCTGCGGGCGAAATCGTTGGCAAGCACCGGATGCTGCGACTCTTCCATATAGTCGAGCAGGGGTGCTGAGGCGTAGGGGGCATCGATGATGATCATGGGGACTCCTTTGAAGCGAGGCCGCCGAGGCGGCCTTCCGAACGAACGCATGGACCCCATTATAGCCATCGACCCGCACCGCGCGGGACCTGCGCCCGAAAACGGGAAACGCGCCCCCTGGGAGGATGGGGGCGCGTTTCTCATAAAGGGAGGGAATGGCACGGTGGGGGCGCCGCCCGGAGGCAGCGCGAGCCAGCGTGAGGAGCCGACATTCCCGGCCGACCCCGCAAGGCCGGCCGGAGCGCTGCGGCTTACAGGCTGGCGACGTACTTGCCGGTGACGTAGCCCTGGGTGTGGGCGCGGCCCAGCGAGAGGCCCGGCATGTACATGGAGTAGTCCACGCCGCCGTAGAAGTTGCCGGCGGTGTTGCCGATGGCGAACAGACCCGGGATGGGCTCGCCGGTTTCCACGGCCAGCACCTCCATGTTCGGGCCCACGTTCACGCCGGACACGACGGCGGACACGCGCACGTGACGGTGGATGCCGTAGAAGGGCGGGGTGTCGATGGCCGTGAGCCACTTGCCCTCCTTGCCGAAATCCAGGTCCTTGCCGGCGGCGACGCACTCGTTGTAGCGCTCGACGCTCTTCACGAAGGCGGCGGTGTCGGTGATACCGAGCTTGCCGGCGAGCTCCTCCAGGGTGTCAGCCTTGAAGGTGCCGATCTGATCCTCGAAGACGCCGACCTTCTCCACGTCCTCCTCGGGCATGTAGACCTTGATGGCCTCGGGATCGAACAGCTTGCCCGGCCACTCGGCAGCGGCGGTCATGTAGTTGCTGTCGAAGATCTGGTTGTAGTCGCCCTGATCGGCCTCGCTGCGCAGGAAGTTGTTCATGAGGGACATGCCCAGCGTCTCGTCACAGAAGCGGGTGCCGTCCTGCTTCACGGCCAGGAAGGGCATGTCGGCCATGGAGCCCGGGCCGCCGTCGAAGTCGTGGAGCATCTTGGTGTGGGTGATGTCCTCGATGGCACCGCCGGCCCACACGGCCATCTTGTGGCCGTCACCGGTCTTGTTCATCTGCTTGCGGCCGAGGTTGGCCAGGTCGGGCAGATAGTAGGCCATCATGTCGTCGTCGTTCTGGTAGTCGCCGGTGGCCAGGATGACGCCTTTTGCGGCATTGAACTGCACCATGCCATCGGGACCCTCGGCGATGACGCCGGTCACGCCGGCCGCGTCGCCCACGAGCTGCTTGGCCTCGGTGTTGTAGAAGATCTCGACGCCCTGGGCGGCGGCGTAGTCGGCGAGCACCTGCATGCCGTCACCGGTGTTGTAGGGCTTCGGGCCGAAGTCGATGGACAGGTAGTCCATGGGGTAGCCGTTCACTTCCTTGATGGCGGCGGTCCACTTCATGGTGGTGTCGGAAACCTGGGCGCCCTCGGCGGTGGCCAGGTCGAGCATCCACTTGATAGCCTCGCCGGAGTTCTTGGCCCACAGCTCCACCTGCTCGCGCTTGCCGCGGTACTGGTGGTCCTTCAGCAGGCGGGACACCACGGCCTCCACGCCGGCCTCATCGGAGGTGTCCAGCAGAATGCCCGTGGCGGTGTTGCCCTGGGAGATGGCCGTGGCCTCCTTCTGGATGAGGGCCACGGTGGCGCCGGCCTCGCGGGCGGTGATGGCGGCGGGCACGCCAGCGGCGCCGGCGCCCACGATCACCACGTCGAAGTCCTTGGTGTCAGCGACGTCGGTGATGGGCTCGGGGGCGGCCAAAAAGCTCGGCAGGCCCTCGCGGGTATGGCCGGCCACCACGGTGGTGCCGGTCGTCGCCGTCTCGGTGGAGCCGGCGGCAGCACCGGCGCCCGCGCCGGCCTCATTGCCAGCCGGGGAGCAAGCGCCCAGCAGGGCGGCGGTGCCGAGGCCGGCGGCGGCCAGGCCGCTGATCTTGAACATGTCGCGACGAGTGAACTCTGCAGTCATGGGTGGTCCTTTCTCTAGACCCGTGATTCAAAACACCTCGCGGAGACTGAGCCGGCGAGGGTTTCCCTCCACGCCGAATCACGATCGACGTTGGAGGCACCCTAGCGCGTAACCTCGGGCGAGATGCGTCGACCACGCCGCCACTTCACGGGATTATTTTTATAACCCCCTTTTCTAACCCTTTAACGATCAGGTAATTTGATGAACTGTCAACAAATGATGACGGGCAGGTTCATGTATCATAACCCCATGCATAAACGGGAGGAAGCATGACCATGGCCAATCGAGATCGCCGGGACTGCGCCCCAGGGCGCCCCGACACCCCAAAAGAAGCGATGCCCATCGTTGAGGAAGCCGGCACCGAGACCGCCGAGCCGTGGCACTTCGGCCTGTCCGCGCTGCTGAAGTTCAAGCTCCCCCGCGTTCCCCTGTTCTTCCTCGGCATCGGCGTGTACCGCGCTTGGATCGAAATCGCCTTCGTCGGCTCCTTCGTCAACTTCCCCTCCCTGCCCCTGCCCACTCGAGAATGGTTCGATGCCACGGCCGCCCTCGTCATGGTTCTCTGCGTGGTGCTCGCCCGCCGCATCGGCCCCTTCTATCGCCACCGCAGCATCTTCGTGCTGTGCGGCACCACCATGGTCGTCTCCACGGCCATGCTCTTCGCCACCATCCTCGCGCCGGCCGTCGCCCCCCTCTTGGGCATGCCGGCCGCCGTGCTGGGGGGCATCGGGCTCGGCCTCATCATCCTGATTTGGAGCGAGGTCTACGGGTGCCTGAATCCGCTGCGCGTGACCTTGTACTACGCGGCCTCCATGATCGCCGGCGCCCTCATCGTCTACGTGTTCATGGGATTCCGCATGGAATGGCTCGCGGTGTTCGCGAGCATCCTGCCCCTCGTCTCCCTCATCTTCGCCCGCCGGGCCATGGACGAGGTGCCCGCCGCCGAGCGCCCGGCTCCCGCCGACGTGAAATTCAAGGCCCCGTGGAAGATATTCCTGCTCATGGCCTTATACGCCTTCGCCTATGGCATTATCGAGACGCGAGCCTATTCCGGCAGCTTCGGGCCCCATTCCTCGCCGGGCTGCCTCATCGTGGCCCTCATCATCTTTTTGGGAGTGGCCCTGCGTCGGGAGCGCTTCGATTTCAACTCCATCGTGCGCATCGCCCTTCCGCTCATGATCGTGGCCTTCTGGCTGGTGCCGGCCTTGGGCATCGAGGCCTACGCCCTCAGCGGACCGGCGGCCGTGGGCGGCTACACGGCCGTGTCGGTGCTCATCATGACGCTGTGCAGCAACATGTGCTACCGCTACGGCGTGTCGGCCATCTGGCTCTTCGGCATCGAGCGGTCGGTGCGGCTCGTGTTCATGATTCTCGGCCGCAGCGTCGCCTACGTGGGCCTGACGGCGCACCTCGGCGGCATCGACGGGGCCAGCCTGGTGTCGGGCTTCGCCGTGACCGCCGTGCTGCTGGCCACCCTGCTGCTGTTCCGCCAGAAGGAGATTACGGGCAACTGGGGCGCGAACCTGCTGACAGGTCGCGGCAAGAGCCCTGAGGAGCTGCATCGCGAGCGCATTGCGGCCCAGTGCGCCGAGGTGGCGAGCCGTTACCGCCTGACGGGCCGCGAGACCGAGATTCTGAACCTGCTGGCCCAGCGCAAGACCGTGGGCATGATCGAGCGGGAGCTGTTCATCGCCAACGGCACGGCCAAGGCCCACGTGCGCCACATCTACCAGAAGCTGGACATTCACTCGCGGGAGGAGCTGTTCGCCCTCATCGATCCCGGCGAAGTGGACCCCCTCGCGGGCAAGTAGCCTCGGCGGCCGTTCGGATCCGCTCCGCGGGTCGCTCTACTCCCCCAGACCGTACTTCGTTCGTAACCGGGCCAGTTGCCCGAGCAGCGGATTGGCTACCAGCAGCAACGTGAGGGCCGTGGCAACCCCGTGGATGACGTTGATGGGGAGGCCCGCCCCGTAGATGGCCAGCACGCTGGCCGGGGTGAGAGACGCGAGCATGAGGAAGACCGAGCTCGTGTCCAGAGTGGGCCCGAGCACCAGAACCACGAAGAGGAAGCCGGCGCCGGCAAGGCCGAGGCGCGCCCAGCCCGAAAGCGGCACGGGCAGGCGCGGCCCCACGAGGCCGAAGACGAGCCCCGCGCTGCCGAAGGCCAGCATCTGGAAGGGGGTCCACGGACCCTGACCGAAGAGGAACCCCGAGGCGAGGGCCGCCAGGGCCCCGGCCAAGAAACCTTGGCGCGGGCCTAAGGCCATGCCCGTTATCATGACGACGGCCGCCATGGGCTTGAAATGGGGCACGGCGGCAAAGGCGGCACGCGAGGCCACGGCCAGGGCCACCATGACCGCCAACAGCACGATATCCCGCGCCGTGGGACGGCGGCGCTCGAACCCCGCGAAGAAGGGCACGAGGGCCGCTCCGATGATGAGAACGCTGATCAGGCAGTATGGCTTCACGGACACTCCCCTTCCGTCGCCTGTGCAGCCACGGCCCCACAGGCGGCGATCACCTGCCCGTCGGTGACCCTGTCGGCAAAGACGTCGCGGCTCATGCGGCTCGCCGCCGTGGTGTAGAAGCGGTTGGCCCCGAAGAAGCGCCGCGGCTCGTCATCGGCGGCCACGGCCCCGCGGAAGAGCAGCACGCAGCGATCGGCCCATGCGGCGCAGAACTCCATATCGTGAGAGGCCATAACCACCGTCACCCCGCGCTCGGTCAGGGCGCAGAGCAGCTGGCCGAAGCGCTTTTTGAAGAGGACGTCGGTGCCCTTCGTCGGCTCATCGAGCAGGAGCACGGCGGGGTTGCCCAGCAGCACCTTGGCCAGGGCCGCCCGCTGCTGCTCGCCACCGGATAGATCGAGGGGATGGCGCTCCAGCAGGCCTCCGAGGCCGCACAGCTCCACGACTTCGGCCTGGCTGGCGCCGGCCGCTTTTGCTATGTCTGCCATTTCTGCCAGCTCTGCGGCCACCGTGGGCTGGGAGAACAGCAGCTGCGGATCCTGGGGCAGCAGGGCCACGCCCGGGAAGGGACCGCGGCGGGCGGAACGGCCCAGGGCCCGCACGGAGCCGCGCAGCGGACGGGCGAGACCGGCCGCCACCTTGAGCAGCGTCGTCTTCCCCGCCCCATTGCCGCCGAGCAGGGCGCAGAGGCTGCCCTGGGGCACTTCAAGGGACAGGCCCCGCAGCACGTCGTCCCCGGTGCGGTCGTAGCGGAACCACACATCGCGCAGGGTCAGCGCCGCATCGCAGCCGTGGACGCCGACCCTTCGAGAGGCCCCGATCTTGCGACCGGAACCATCGGTCGGGCAGCGCTCGGGCTCGGCAGCCGAGGGGGACGCGAAGCTGGATTCCTCGCTGCGGCCCGTCGGCTCTACGGGCACGGGGGTCGCAGATGCGCCGGTCCCGTGGCCATGCTCGGCGCACCACCGGCACAACCAGCGACGGCCCTCACGCACCGTAAGGGGCATCGGCACGGCATCTTCCTCAGGAACTTCGTCGCCCATTATCGGAAGGGAAGCGCGAGGACCAGGCGCAGCGGCAGCAGCGCGACTACCGAACTCAGCAGCGCTGGCCCCTCCAGCCTCTTTCCAAGCATCCAGTGTCCCCAGTCCCATCACCCCGCGGTAGATGCGCACGGGAGCCGGAAGAGCCGCAGCCAGGGGGCTGTCCTCAGCGACGAGACGCGCAGCCACGGCCCGGGGTTTTCCGCAGGCCGTCACCGCTCCTTCTTCGAGCACCGCCACCCGGTGGGCGTCGGCAAAGGCCTCTTCCATCCGCTGCTCCCCCATGATGACTGTGATGCCCAGCTCCTCGTTGAGCCGGCGCACAAGAGCCATGAACTCGGTCGCAGCCAAAGGATCGAGCTGGGCCGTGGGCTCGTCGAGCACGAGCACGGCGGGGTCGGCGGCCATGACGGCCGCCAGGTTCAGACGCTGGCATTGACCGCCCGACAGATCGGCGGTCGCGCGATCGAACCACCCATCGAGGCCGAAGAAACTCGCCGCCTCGGCGATACGCGCCCGGGCAAGGGCCGGATCGCACCCGAGGCTCTCCAGGCCGAAGGCCATCTCGCCGGCCACCCGGTCGGCAACGATCTGGTCGCGCGGGTTCTGCATGACGAATCCGATGCGCTGGGCCTGCTCGCGCCGGGACACCGCCTCCAGGGGACGGCCCTCGAAGAGCACGCGGCCTGTGCGGGTGCCATGGGGCGCAAGGGCGCTCTTCAGGTGCCGTAGCAGCGTGGTCTTTCCGCTGCCACTGGGGCCGACCACGAGCAGGTATTCCCCGAGTTCTACCCTCAGGGATACCTCTCGGAGAGCCGGCGCGGCGCTCCCGGGATAGGCAAATGTCAGCGCCTCGCACGCGAGAAGTGCCATCGCAACCGCTCCCTTCCCATGACGAGGGCGGGCAGAAGCAGCAGAAGCCCGTAGGCCACCAGGGATACCCCGAACAGCGGCGCGCCCGTCGGCACTGCGATCCGGGGGAAGAACGTCGCCTCCGTGACACCCAGGGCGGCACCGGCAACCACGATGGCGACAAGCGCCCCCATAAGGCCGAGAGCCACGGCGTCCCGCCAGCGGAGGGGCCAGCACGGCACCGTGGTGCGGTGTCCCGTGCCGAAGCCGCGGCTCTCCATGGCGTCGGCCGTGGCCACCCCGTGCTCGAGGGACCAGGCCGACACCGACGCAAGCACCACCGTCGCCTCCCGCACCCGGGCAATCGCGGGCACCTTCGCGCTCGACCCGCGGCCGAGCCCGATGCCAGCCCGCGCCTCGGCCACGGCGGAGGCCCGCCGGCCGAAGGTGGGCACGAGGCGCAGCACCAGAGTGAGCGTCAGCGAGACAGCCGGTGCGAAACGGCCGAACAGGTACAGGAGCTTGGCCGTGTCCATAACGCGGTTGAAGCTGGCGAACCACCAGAGCACCGCCGCCAGCAGCGCCGCCACCGTCGCACCGCAGGCGAGAGCCTCGGCAGTATAGGGGCGACCGCCGGCATAGGCGAACAGGACCGTCTGGCCCAGGGGCACGAACAGCGGGTTCGCCAAGGCGACCACAGCGGCGAGGGGCACCGTGGCCCCGATCAACCGCCCTGCCGCGCGCCCCTGAAGGAGCAGCAACGTAAGGGCGGCGGCCCCCGCGCCCACCAGGGCGAAGGGCGGGCTGAGCAAGAATACGCCCAGCCCGATGGCGCACAGGAAGAATCCCAACTCGACGATGGGATGAACGGGAATGAGAAATGCTGTCGGAGGGGTTCCCATCAGCGGGGCGAGGTAACCGGCACCCTAGGCGACGAAGAAGCTCCACTCGACGCTGTCGCCCGCAGCCAGGGTGCAACTGTCGCAGCCCTCCATGACCTGCTCGTTGTTCACCGTGAACACCCAGCCGCTCGCTTCGCCCTGCGATCCGTTGGCCACGCCGTTGATGGCGGTGACGTACTTCCCGTAGTCGCCGTCCTCGGCCTGCACGTCCCAGCCCGTGGCCTCAAGGGCGTCGAAGACGGTGGCGCCTTCAGGCAGCGACACCTCTACGGTCTCGGAGGCGGCATCGGCCCCCTCGGGCATGGCGACGGACACGGCAATCGACGCGCCTTGCTCGGCGTTATCGGAAGACGATTCGGCACCCTGCTCGGCGGCCGGGGTTGCCGCGGCATCGGCGGCGCCATCATCGGCCGCCGGCTCGGTGCCGGCACAGCCGGTCAGGGCCAGAGCGGCGACGCAGGCCAGGGCCAGCAGGGTCGCAGACAGCTTCTTCAAGGGGGACGCAACGATAGACTGGTACATGAGGCAAACCTTTCTCTCCAGGGCTCGTGCCTCTCGGCTTGGTATTCCGACTTCGTCCCGCCCGCAAGCGACCGCCCGTTGAAGCCCGCGCTTCACGGCACCGGTCGCCACCGGTTCGGGAGCCATACGGTTACTGGCATAGCGCGGGATTCCCACCCGCATTCCCCAAGGATCAGGCGCTCCCGGCGGCATCCGTACCACCCGACCGCGCCCGCGCTGCCCGCAACGCAGACAGCCCGATGAGCCATTGACCCCAGCATTATGGCATAAAAGAGCCGCTCCCGAAGGAACGGCTCAATTTCTACCAAAGGGACGGCGCGGCCCGGGACACGGGCGCGCCAGCCGAGAACGGCCGGCCAGAGGACCGCGACCGACCACACGGGCGCCCGGCCGCGCACACCGCCGACCGTCCAGCCGGACACCCTCGCGAGCGCCCAGCTATGCGCCGCGCAACCGACCGCCTATGCCCGCCCGAGACTCTGCTCGTGGCGCTCGCGGGCTTCGGCGCTGTAGCGGTCGCGGTAGCGCACGTCCACGAGCTCGGCCACGATGGCGATAGCCAGCTCGGCCGGGGTCTTCGCGCCGAACTTCAGGCCGATGGGCCGTTTCACGCGCTCCCAGTCCTCCTCGGTAATGCCCGCGGCCAGCACCAGGTCGTGCACGGTGGCGTTCTTCCCAGCGCAGCCCATCATGCCCACGTAGTGCACGCCGTTCTGGAGCGCCCAGATGCAACCCTCGGGGTCGAACATGTGGCCACGGGTGAGCACGCACACATAGTCGTCGGGCCGCGCCGGCATGTTCGCCAGCTCGTCGAAGGTGCCGCCGTGCAGTAGGATGCGCTCGGCTGCGGGGAACCGCTCAGCGTTCAGGAACGCCTCGTCGTAGTCGACGGCGATCACATGGAAGCCCACATGGTCGGCCAGGGCCGCCACTTCCACAGCCGCATCGGACGCGCCCAGAAGCCACACGCGCACCTTCCCGAACAAAGGCTCGCTCGCCCAGGTGAGGCCGGCGAACTGGTCGTTGTGCATAGAAGGGCCGCGGGTGACGTCCTTGGCCTGGAACACATCGCGCGGCGACAGGGGCCGCGATGCCACAATTTCCTTGGCGTCGTTGCAGAAGAACACGAGCGATTCCCCGTCGGCGGAGCCCACCTCGCCGTACTTCTTCGTCACCTCGTTGTCCACATTGCCCACGGCCGCGGCTGCATCGTAGACCACCTTGAAGCCGAGCCAGGCCAAGTCCCCCTCGTCCAGGGCCCGCAGGGCCCGCTCGAAGGTAGGGATGTCCGCCTCGCTCAGGGCGGCTGCGATGGCCGCCAGAACCGCAGGGCCGATATGGGGGTCGCCCGCGGTAGCCGCCTCGGAGAACGCGGGCACGTCCTCGGGGGTGAGCGCGGGCACGCGCCCCACTCGCAGATCGGCAATGACCGCCTCAAGGGTTTCGCGCTTCATGGAATTCCTCGATTCTCGCAACAGATCTCTCAATGAAAAGGGCGGCCCTGGGGCCGCCCCGCTGCAACTGCCTACTCGGCGATATGGACGATGCGCTGCTCGTCCATGGTCATGCGCCCCTCGGCGATGGCCCGCAGCACGGCTGGGTAGATCTCGTGCTCCACCTCGTGGATGCGCGCCTCCAGGGCGTCGATGTCATCCCCGGGCAGCACGGGCACGGCCCGCTGGGCCACGATGGGACCCTTGTCGTATTCCTCATTAGCCAGGTGCACAGTCACGCCCGTCACCTTCACGCCGAAGTCCCAGGCATCCTGGATGGCGTGGCCGCCCTTGAAAGAGGGCAGCAGGGCCGGATGCAGGTTCAGCACCCGATCGGGGAAGGCGTCCAGCACCACGGGGGTCAGCTTGCGCATGTAGCCGGCCATGACCAGGTACTCGGCGCCGGCCTCGGCCATGATGGCGGCAATGCGCCCATCGGCGGCCTCGCGATCCTCGTACACGGTGCGGTCGAACACCGTCACGGGAATGGCCGCGGCCCGAGCCCGCTCGATGCCGTAGGCATCGGGGCGCGACGACAGCACGTGCACGACCTCCACGGGCAGGCCTTCATGGGCGATGGCATCGATGATGGCTTGGAGGTTGGTTCCGCTGCCCGAGAGCAAAACGCCGATCTTCAGCTTGTCAGTCATTCCAATCCCTTCCCTTGGCTTGAAAAGCACGGTTTGGCCATCCGCGCACTTTCCTATTCCAGCTTTTGGCTTGAAATCGACGACTTGGGAACCGCTCTATGCGCTTTATCGCCCAGATGTATTACATGACCTGGGAAAATTCAACGCTGGTAATACACGCAATGCCTTCTACGCTCTTTTTAGGCCCCAGATCGTTCTTTTCAAGCCATAAAATGGACTGGACGCTACGCGAACAGGCTCCCCTCGCCCGCGTACTGCACCTCGCCCGTGCCGGCCACGATGCGGCCGACGCGGTAGGTCTGCTCGCCGGCCGCGCCTAAGGCCGCCTCCACGGCCTCGGCGCGGGCAGGATCCACGATGAGGATCATGCCCAGGCCCATGTTGAAGGTCTTCAGGGCCTCGACCTCCGACAGGTTCGCCGCCTCGCAGGCGAAGCGCACCACGGGCGGGAGGGGCCACGTGCCCAAATCCACCTCGGCGTTCACCGTGACAGGCAGGGCGCGGTTCAGGTTCTCGGTGATGCCGCCGCCGGTGATGTGGGCCAGGGCACGGATGGCGCCGGGCTCCTTCTCCATTGCGGCGCGCACCGGCTTCACGTAAATGCGCGTAGGCGTGAGCAGAGCCTCCAGAATGCTCTGACCGGCCAGGTCCTCGCGAGCCTCGCGCAGCGCCTCTTCGCTGCGGCCTTCCACGCACACCTTGCGGGCCAGGGAATAGCCGTTGGAATGCAGGCCCGAGGAGGCCAGGCCGATGAGCACGTCGCCCTCGCGCACGCTCTCGGGATCGAGCATCTTCGGGCGATCGACCACGCCCACGCAGAAGCCGGACAGGTCGTAGTCATCGGGATCCATCACGCCGGGGTGCTCGGCCATCTCGCCGCCGATGAGCGCGCAGCCGGACTGGCGGCAGCCCTCGCCGATGCCGCCGACGATCTTCGCCATGGCCTCGGAGTCCAGCTTGCCCACGGCCACGTAGTCGAGGAAGAATAGCGGCTCGGCGCCCGTGGCCAGAATGTCGTTCACGCACATGGCCACCAGATCGATGCCCACGGTGTCGTGCACGCCCAAACGCTGGGCCACCTTCAGCTTGGTGCCCACGCCGTCGGTGCCGGACACCAGCAGCGGATCGTCCATGGCCTTGGCCGCCGCGATGGAGAACAGGCCGCCGAACCCGCCGATGTCGCCCACCACTTCGGGGCGGTAGGTGGAATGCACCGTGTCCTTGATGGCGTCCACGGCCCGGGCGCCCTCGACGATATCGACGCCGGCCTCGGCATAGGTCACGCTGTTCTGGTTTTCCATGGGGTTCCTTTCCAAGAATGATCCGCTGGCTCATAGTATAAGGGACGGAACGGCCCTGGGGCCCCGCAACGGCGCAGAGGCTTCCCACGCGGCCCGGGCCTCAGGCGACGGCTCTACTCGGTTCGGTCCGACACGTCGCCGGCAATGTCGGTGGCCGCCTCGTCCTCCACCGTCAGGTCGCTGCGGTAGTCGCCCGTGCCCACATGGGCGATGGGCACGAACTCGGCCGGCGCGGCGAAGGTGATGTAGCGCCAGGTGTTGTCGGCGCCGTCGCAGGTGCAGAAGCCGAAGAGCTTCGTGGCATCGGTGACCAGGGCCGCCACATCGTTGTCGGGAGCGACGATGGACTCGTCGAGCAGCCACTGCTTGAAGTCGGAGAACTCCTGGTCGGTAGCGTAGTTCGGCGTGGCGATGGAGGAATGGGTCATGGGCACGTGCTCCACGGCGAAGGTTTGCAGGCGGTAGTTCCCCTCGGGCGTGAGCAGGTAGATGGTGCGATGCTCGTTGAAAATATCGGAATCGCGCAGCTCGGCGAACAGGGCGAACATGGACCCGTTGCGCATGTGGTGGCCGTAGAGGATGTTCACCTCGTCGGAGAAGTCGCCGGCGTTCTCGCCCGACAGCATGATGGAGCCGAACTCGGCCCCGAAGGAGCCCTCGCCCAGGCTGAAGTTGTGGTGCAGGTAGTACTCCGAATCGCCGTCCTTGTGGGCGACGGGATAGTTCACCATGGTGCCGGGCATGTACACCCAGGCCACCACATCGGGGTTGATCGCCCGCAGGGCGTCCCAATCTACCACCAGGTCGGCCAGGTTGATGCTTTCCGGAGCCGCTTCGGCCTCGGTCACCGCCGGGCCCGCGCTCTGGGCGATCTCGTCGTACTCGTTCTGGCTCGACCAGTAGGTCCAGGCCAGATAGCCCAGGGTGCCCACCGAGGCGATGAACACGATGAGGGCCACCCAGAACACGATGCGCCAGAGGCAGCCGCCCTTCCTCTTTTTACGGTCTCTCTCGGTCGCCATGGTTGACGGCCCCTTTCCACGTCGATTACGCGCCCCCGGCCCGCGGCCGCAGGCACCCGACCCGCCCCTGGGCTGGCCGGCCCAAAACAAAAAAGGCCCCCGAAGGGGCCCGCATGGAATGCTACTTCTTCATCTCGTCCATGAAGCCCTTGGCGATGAACACCACGATGATCAGGACGATGACCGCGACACTGACCCAGATGACCTCGGGGGGAATGAAATCAAGCATGGGAAACTCCTTCTATGGAACAGGCCCGCTCCTCACGCGCCCATTGACTTCCTGATGTTGGGTTCATAGTACCCCGAACCCTGCCGTTTCGCAAGGAAAACCCCTCGCCCCGCCGACCGCGCACGGTGGACGGGGCGAGGGGGAGGCACCAAGTCCTCGGGCAAACGGGCCACGGCTCAGCTGGAGGATCGCGGCCCGCCGGAAGGGCAGCCCCCTCACCGGGAGGCGCCCCGACCACGCCGGGGCGCCTCGTGCGGGCAATGCGAGCCCCCCGCAAGGGAAGTCTATTCGTGGCAGGTGCCGCACTCGTACACGTCTTTGTGGTGACAGCTCGAACATTTCTCCTGGGCCGCCGCCTGCACATCGGCCTCACCATGCATGGTGTGGCAGCTGGCGCAGTCCACCTGGCCCTCATGGCCGCTGTTGGCCGGAACGTCATGGGGGTTCACCGTCGTACCATTCTGGTCGGTGAGCACGGTCACATCGGCCGTGGCGGCCTTCAAATCCTCGGCGCTATGGCAGCTCGCGCAGGCAGTGGCATCGATCTTCGAGCGCTTCAGCTTCTTGGGCATCTTCGAATCGGCCGTCTTGCCGTCGTGGGACTTCTCCATAGCCGACTCGTCGTTGTGGCAGGTGACGCACGTCACGGCAGCGTGGTTGGAAGCGGCCTGAGCCGTGTTCTCCATGGACGCCTGCTGGTCGGTGTGACACATGACGCAGTCGGATTCCATCGACCACTCGACGCTCACGGCATCGCCGGCATCGGCGCTGGCTTTCTCTTCCGCAGACGGCGCCGTCTGCGGAGCGCAGGCGGCGCATACCGCCAGAACTCCCACGCACGCCACGCAAAGCGCCGCCAAACGCATCTTGCGGAACTGTTTCCGCTCAATCAAACCCATCGCGGTTCGCTCCTTTCCCCGCACGGCCCTAGGCGTCCCACGCATCGCGCGCGGCCGCATCGGTGGCCGCCCACATGCCGGTAATGCAGCACTCGGCCATATTCCAGCCGCCGTTGTAAACCCAGCCGAAGCCGGCGCCGCACTCACCGCAGTTGTAAAGGCCGGGGATGGGCTCGCCGAACGGATCGAGCGTCTGGGCCTTCGTGTTGCGCTTGGGGCCGCCCTGGGTGTTGTAGATGGCCGGGAACACCTGCAAGGCGTAATAGGGGCCTGCGCCCAGCGGGGCCATGAGCTCGGCAGCACGGCCGAAGTCCTCGTCCACACCAGCCGTGGCCATGGCGTTGTAGCGCTCCACGGTGGCCTCCAAGTCGGCGGCCTCCACCTCCATCATGGACGCCAGCTCGGCCAGCGTGTCGGCCTTCAGGACCCAGCCACGCTCCACCTCGGGGGCGTTGTCCTCGCTCCACTCGTAGCCGCTGTGGGCATTGAACCAGCTGAACTTCGACGACTCGTTGTTGCTCGCAACACCCAGCGGGCCGGCAGTGCCCGTGGCAGCATCGGTGATCAGCCAGAACGGCAGGTTCGGCCACTCGCACTCGATGCCGTCGTACCAGCCCAGATACTCGCGACGACCGAAGGAGTGGCGGTCGGGGCGGTCCTCGGCCATGAAGCGCTTGCCGTGCTTGTCCACGTGGATGAGCGACAGGCGACCCTCGGTGGGCTCAGTCACGGTGAAGTGCACCGCCGTGGTGATGATATCGGAGTCATAGGCGCCGTTGCCGAAATCGAGACCCGGAACCTTGATCTGGCCCACGCCCATCTGAGTGCAGTTCATGTGCCACAGGTCGGCACCAACCTTTTGGGCCATCTTGATGCCGTCGCCGGTGTTGTAGGGGGTGCCGCGGCCGAACAGGGGCCAAGCCGGATAGGTGTTCTCGATCATGGAGTCATTGAACTCGTAGCCGCCGGTGCACAGGATGACGCCCTTACGCGCCTTGATGTTCACCTCGGCGCCCTCCACGTTGGCCACAACGCCGATAACGGCACCGTCAGCGTCGGTGATGAGGCGCAGGCCGGGAGCCTCGTAGAGCACCTCCACGTTCTCGCACTCGTCGAGTCCCACGCGCATGGCCTCCCACAGGGCCGACTCGCCCACCGTGCCGTTGGCGCAGTAGACGACGGAGCAGCCGTCGCTGTGCGGCACGCCCGGATGCTCCGGCGCGTAAACGCCGGGCAGCTCCACGATGTCCATGTCGAAGTCGATAAGGAAGTCGTCGTTGAGCGTCATGCCCGCCTTCATGAACGCGGTGAGATACTCCACCGTGTCCTGGTCAGCGATACGGTTCGCGCAGTTGAGGGCATACTCCAAGCCCGCGGCCTCATCGGTGGCCACGCACCAGATGTTGCCCGACACGCGGGAGTTTCCACCGGAATCTTCCTCGCTCGACTTCTCGAGCACCAGCGTCTCGGCCCCCTCGCGCGACGCCGTGATGGCCGCGGCCAGGCCGGCGGCACCCATGCCGAGCACCACGATGTCGGTCTCACGGGCCCACTCCACGTCGGCCGTGGCGGCCAGGGTCGTCCCATCCTCGCCCTGGCTCGCGCAGCCAGAAAGCGCAGCCCCGAAAACAGCCGTCGCGCCGACGAGGCCGGCGCCCTTGAGCAGGTCGCGACGAGACAGCGACTGCCGTGCTTCCATTACGTTCTCCTCCATTGCCCTTCCTTTCCTTTGATGACAGGGTGGGTCAACCATAGCGAAGAACCCGAACCCCGAAAAACAGCGTATCGTTGCAGGGCCACAAGCCTGCGTTGTGCCCTCTCGACTTCGCGGAGAACCCCTCGTTGTGCGGCTACGACGAAAAGTTGTGGCACCGCTTTCTCGCCGCCGAGAAACGTTCGATACAATGTCAACGAGGGGAAGGAGCAGGGGTGCACGACTACGATATCCAGCATCTGCGATGCTTCGTCGCCGCCGTCGATGCCAAGAGCATCTCGAAGGCCGCGAAGGAGATGTTCGTGTCCCAGCAGGCGCTCTCCAAAAGGCTGCGCTCCCTGGAGAGCACGCTCGGATTCTCGCTGCTCGCCCGCGAGATGACCGGCGTGAGCCTCACGCCCGAGGGGCGCGCCTTCTATCAGGACGCCTTAGCAGCGCTCGCGGCCTTCGACGCCTGCGTAGCCCACGGCAAGGAGCTCGCCCGACATCAGCACCCGCCCACCGCCTCGCTGTGCGCGCTGCCGCTGTGCTTCGAGAGTTTCGGAGGTGCCCTGTCGGCGAAAGCCATGGAGCAGTTCCAGGCCACCCACGCACCCCTCAAGTTCATTTTCGCGGAACTGCCCGACGCGCTTTTGGCATCGGGCGTGCTGGAGAGAACCTACGATTTCGGTATCGGCAGCTTCCCGAAGGACGACGGCCGCCTCTGCTCCTCGTCTTTGGCCGAGTTCTCCTTCAGCGTGCTGCTGAGCATCGACCACCCCTTGAGCGGCGAATCGCATCTCTCGCTTGCCCAGCTCGAGCCTTACGAGATGATTGTCCCCTCCATGGAATCGGGCCCGTCGGGCCTTCCCAACTTCGCAGACATCAGCCTGGAGCACCAGCGTGTCTCGCCGCTGCGCATAACCTCCATTAGCGAGGAGAAGCTTCTGCGCGGCACGCTTTCGTTCATCGTGAAGCCCACCCAGAACGCCCTGCGCTACCTGTCGGTGGAGCATGTACGCACTATCCCGCTCGTCGATGAGGACGGCAAGCCCGTGACCTCGTCGCTCGATCTGTTCTGGCGCACCGATCTGCCCATGAACGAGGCCCAACGCGCCCTGAAAACCTTCGTGGAGAAGGCGTATCGGGGACGCGGCCTGGAATAGCCCCGCCCACGCAAGAGGGCCGCGAGCCGTTACGTACGGCACGCGGCCCTCGGGGAAGATCGACGGCCACCCGGGAGGAAGGCGGCCGTCCCGAGAGAGGCGGATTACTTGCCAAGCAGGCGCAGGGCCAGCTGCATGCCCTCGCCGATGCTGCGCACGCCACCGCGGTCGTTGACGAGCTCGCCAGCGCAATAAAGGCCGGCGATGGGCTCCCCGGACTCCCTCAGCGCCGCGCCGTTCTCATCCACGATAACGCCGGCGCAGGTGCCGGAGTCGTGCACGGCATAGGTGGCCGGCGCACAGTAGAACGGCGGCTCCTCGATGGGGCCCACCATATCGAACACGCGGCGGCCGAAGTCGGGATCCTCGCCGGTGGCCATCATCGCGTTCCACGCCTCGACGCTTTCCAGCAGCCCCGCGCTATCAACGCCGATGGCCTCGGCAAGCTCTTCGAGCGTATCGGCGCGATACAGCTGCTCATGGGACAGAAGCTTATCCTCGCTCGGCCCCCAACCGCCCATGGTCAGGCCGTCGACGATGCCCATGCGGGGAGCATCGCAAATGATGAAGAGCACCTGGTCGGTCTGCTCCATGGTGGCGTTCACGATATCAACGCGGTTGGCCGTCTCGTTGACGAAGCGCCTGCCTTCCCGATTCACGTACATGCCCTCGCAGGCAATGTTCTCGATGTTATGCTGCTTCAGGTCGACCGTCGGAAACACCATGGGATTGCCCAGGCCGTCGATTTTGCCGCCGAGCGCCTCCACCATCAAAAGGCCGTCGCCCGTATGCCCCGAGGTGTTCGTCGAGGGAAGCTCGGTGCTCTCGTCCCACGGCCACAGCTTGTTGTACTTCTTCAACAGCTCCGGGTTTCCGGCAAAGCCGCCCGTGGCCAGGATAACGCCCTTGGAGGCACGCACGTTGTACGTCGTGCCGTCCTCGGCAACGCCCACCAGGCCGACGACCTCGTCGCCTTCGGCAATGAGCTCGGTGGCCGGCGTGCAGGTGAGCAGCTGCACCGGGAGCTGCTTCTCGGCGATGATGTCGCGGAAGTTGCCGAAGTAGCCCGAACCGCCCGTGCCGAGGTTCAGCGCCGGCGTCGTGAAGTTGGGCCAGGTGTAGCCGTAGCAGATATTGAGCGGCGTGGTGAGCTCCACGCCCAAACTCAGCAGCCACGGGCACACCTTCACGAGATAGCTCTCGGGATCGTGGATGGGCATATCGGCCACGAGCTCGGAGTAGTTGCCGTCTTTCTCGCACTGGCAGCGCTCCATGGCGTACAGGCCCGTCGTGTCGAACACCGTGGTCTTGCCGTCGGCGTAGTAGTCGTCGTAGGCCTTCTGCAGGGCATCGCAGAACTCGGCCGAGGCACCGCCCGCCCGCGCCTCGGACAGAAGGCTCGTGAAGTAGTCGGCCAAAGGCTCGGTCATCTCGGCGCGCACGTCCTGCGGCGCATCGATGTACTCGATAAGACCGCCGGACACCAGGCAGTTGCCGCCCATGTTGGAGGTTTTCTCGAGCACAACCACCTTCGCGCCCTCGTTGGCCGCGGCCATGGCCGCGCCCATGCCGGCAGCGCCCGCACCGGCGATGGCGATGTCGCATTCGATCTCTTCCACCGCGGTGCTCGGCTCAATGGAGGGCGCCTTGCGCAAGGCCGACAAATCGGCGCCGGCTTGCCGAGCCGCATCTTCCACGGCGGCGATAACGCCCATAGAGGAGAGCGTCGCGCCGGTGACGGTATCGATGCCCGTTGATTGCAGCTCGACGATGCGCGCGGGCAGATCTTGCAGAGCGGCATCGGAGATGAACACGGTCTCCTCGTGTTCGACAACCTTGATGTCCTCGATCTTATCGGCAGCGAACGTAACCTCCACAGCGATCGCATCGGCGCGGCCCTCGCCAGCCCCGGTGTAGGTGCCGGGCGTGAACGCAAGGCCCGCGCCCGCCTTTCCAGACTCGCCGAGGGGCTTGGCCTGAGGCGCGCACCCGCCCAGCATGAGGGTCATGGCGCCGACAGCGCCCATCAAGACGATTTGGCGGCGCGTGAGGTGCGCGCGCCCGTTCAGCAGCGATTGAGTCATAGCAATCCCTTCCTTCTCTAGGCCATGAGCTTCTGGCCGACATCCATGCCCTCGCCCACCGAGCGTACGCCCAGACGATCGAACACAAGCTCGCCGACGCAATACAGGCCCTCGATGGGCGTGCCGTCGGCGCGCAGCGCCTGACCGCTGCCGTCAACAACGACGCCGCCCTGGGTTGCATGGGCCGCGAAGGTGGCAGGCGACAGGTAGAACGGCGGCGTCTCGATGGGCATCTCGTTCGTGAAGATGGTGCGGCCGCAATCGGGATCTTGGCCGGAGACCACCATCTCGTTCCACTTCGCCACACTGGCTACAAGGCCCTCGACGTTAACCCCGGCCTGTTCGGCCAGCTCTTCCAGGGTGTCGGCTCGATAGAGCATGCCGCGCTCGACAAGCGCCTCCTCCGAAGGGCCGATGCCTCCCATGGTGTAGCCGTCCACCACGGCCAGGCACACCGAATCGCAGGGGATGTAGAGCATGTGGTCGGTCTGCTGGAGCGTGGCTTCCACGATGTCGAAGCGACCCTTCATCTCGTCCACAAAGCGCTCGCCCTCCTTGTTCAGGAAGGGACCGAAGCATACGACGTTCTCGATGATGTGCTGCACGGGATCCACCGTGGGGAAGAGCTCGGGGCTGCCCATGCCGTCCACCTGGGCGCCGGCATCGAGGGCCATGACAATGCCGTCGCCCTTGTGGCCGGCGGTGTTGTCGCTGATGATGACCGTGTCGTCATCCCAGCTCCAGGTGGTGTTGTATTCCTTCAGCATATCGGGATTGCCGGCATAGCCGCCCGTGGCGAGCACGGTGCCGCGGCTCGCGCGCACATGATAGGTCGTACCGTCGTCGGCCACGGCCGTAAATCCCACCACCGCGTCGCCCTCCTTGATAAGCTCGGTCACCGAAGTACACGTGATGAGCTCGATGTCCAGCGTGCCCGGATCGAGGAAGGTCTTCTTGAAGAAGTCGAAATAGCCAGCACCGCCGTAACCAGCCGACTGATCGGCCGGCACCGTGAAGTTCGGCCAAATGTAACCGAAGCAAACATCCAAAGGAGCCTGCAGTTCCATACCCAGACCCGTCAGCCACGGCCCCACCTTCACGAACGGGCTCTCGCGGTCGTTGACCGGCGTATCCGCCGTGATGGACGAGTAGTCGCCAGCGCGTTCCACCTGGCAGCGCTCCAGAGCGTATAGGCCCGTCGTGTCGTACACCGTGGTCTTACCGTCGGCATAGTAAGCGTCGTGATCGGCCTGCAACGCGTCCACGAACTCGGGCGCCGCGCCGCCCGCACGGGCCTCGGCCAAAAGCACGTTGAAGTAGTCCTCCAGCTCGGGCGTCATCTCAGCGCGCATCTCCTGGGGCGCGTCGATGAACTCCAACAGGCCGCCGGACACGAAGGCATTGCCCCCGATGTTGGAGGTCTTCTCGACCAGCACCACCTTGGCACCCGCCTCGGCCGCCGCAATGGCCACGCCCATGCCGCCGGCGCCAGCGCCGGCCACGGCCACGTCGCAGGTGATGTCCTTCACCTCGGTGCTCTTCTCGATCTCCGGCGCCTTCTGCAGGGCGCTCACATCGCCGTCAGCCTGACGGGCGGCATCCTCCACGGCGGCCTTGATGGCCATGGATGTGACCGTCGCGCCCGTAATGGCATCGAGTCCCGTGGACTGGTGCTCCACGATGCGCGCCGGCAGCTCTTCCAGGGCCATGTCCGAGATGAAGGACGTCTCGGCATGATCGATAACCGTCACAGCCTCGATGGCGTTCTCGCCGAACGCCACTTCTACGGTCACGAGGCCGCCGCGGCCCTCTGCGGCTCCGGCGTAGACGCCGGGCGTGAACGAGAGGGCGCTTTTCCCACCCCCCGTCGCCGGCGACGGACTCTGCGGCGCACAGCCCCCGAGCGCCAAAGCTGCCGCAGTTGCAGCGCCCAGGGCCACTACTTGGCGGCGGGTCATACCCAGCGCGCCCTTTTCCATACATTCCATGATGTTCCTCCTCCTTGGCTCATCGTTTTCCGCACCATCGTCCGCGGGGAGACGGGCGATGGGGGAACCATAGGCCTTTTCCCGGAGCCGGTGGCCGTGTTTCAGGGGGAAAGCGAAAGACCCCCCACAACAAAGGGTTGCCCCTTGAAACAGGGGGTATACAGGCAATGACCTCGACTTATACGCTATACTTGCATCTTCGGGAGAACACTCATCAATAAGGAGGATCCGTGGGCAATCCGCTCGCACGACTTCGCTTGGACGACCTCGCCTCATCGGTGGCGTTCCGCTTCCTCGGGCTCGGTTTCGCGTGGTCGTGGGCTTGGACGCTATGGGGCGCCCTCTCGTCCTTGACCGGCAGGAGCTCCTTCGGCATCGCCTCATCGCCCGCGTGGATCACCTCGACGACCAGCTGCATTGCCGCGCTGGCCGTGTTCGGCTGGGCCTTCGCCACCGATCGCCTCGCCCCCAGCGCGCGCTGGATTGCCGCGGCGGGACTGCTTGCAACGGGAAGTTCGGTGGCCCTCGGTGCCGGCATCCTTCTCGGAGCACCGGCCCTGCTCCATTTCCTGGGCGGCGCGGCAGCCGGCGTCGGGGCGGCCCTGCTCTATCTGCTGTGGACTTCCGCCTACGCACGGGCTCCGCGGGTGCGCAGCGAGGTGGCCATCCCCCTGTGCGCAGCCGTCACCGTACTGCCGGTTCTCGTGATCAGCGGGGCCATCCCCCTGGCATCATGGGCCTTCACCGCGGCTCTTCCCGCCCTTTCCGCCCTCATGCTCCTCTCGTTCGCGAGACAAGACGATACGCCCGATGCGCCGACAGAGCCGCCTGCGCCTTGGGCTCCCAAGGCGGCCCTCTCGACGCTGGGGGTCCCGGCCGCGGCGCTCTTTGCTTTGTACGGGCTCATCGGCACCACCTCGGGCAGCGGCAGCTTCGCGGGAGCAGGCTCGGCAGCGGCCTTCGAGGGCGTTTTCGCCTTCCTGGGCACCATTGCGGCCCTCGGCCTGGCTGTGGCGGCCCTCAACCGATCGCACGGAAGCCCATCCAATTATCTGTGTTGGGCCCTCACCATGGCAGCCATCGGCGCCCTGCTCTATCTGCAGGAGCTGGATGGGCTGCGCCTGGCCGGCGTGGCCCTCTTCCGCATTGCCGAGGTGATGGCCTTTATCTTCGCCTTCACGTTCCCCCTCGCCCAAAGCCCCCGCATGGCTGCTCGCTGCATCACGACCATCGCCGTACTGCTCGCCGCCAGCAAGTTGGGCGATCTCGCGGGGAGCCTGATGGGCTCCATGGGCGCCGCCTGCACAGGAGCCCTCAATGAGTCCGTGCTCGTGGGGCTGCTCGCCAGTGCGGGCCTGATCTTAAGTCTGTTCGCCAGGCCGAGCCGCACCGCACCCCGCGACATCCCCATCCCCCCTGCCATGGCCGGCGACGACACCGAAGCAGTTTGCAACGCCATCGCCCAGACTTTCGCCCTCGCACCGCGCCAGCGCGACGTACTCGTCCACCTGGCCGCCGGCCGCACGGTGGCCCGCATCAGCCAAACGCTCACCATGTCGGAGAACACCGTCGCATCCTACGTGAAGCAAATCTATGCGCGCCTCGGCGTGCACTCGAAGCAAGAGCTCATCGACTTCGTCCAGTGCTACCGCCACACCGAGCGCCGATAAGAGTGCGAAGCCTCGCGATCGATGGCTGCGACCCCGCCATGACCGCCGGCCGGCAGGCAGGGGCCATGGCGGCCGAAAGACCTCCGTCGGGCATTTTTCCAGGACCACGGCCTTAGCGAAGACCGCCCCTAGCCGAAGTGCTCCACACCGAGGCGGTCTTCCAGGGCGTTCACGATGATGCGCAGGGCCTTGATGCGAGCATAGCGCTTGTCGTCGGACTCCAGCACGATCCAGGGGGCGAAGGTGGTGGAGGTGAGGCGGAACATGTCGTTGATGGCGGCCTTGTACTGGGGATACTTCTCGCGGTTGCGCCAGTCGTCCTCGGTGATCTTCCACTGCTTGGCCGGATCCGTCTCGCGATCCTGGAAGCGGCGCAGCTGCTCCTCGGGGCTCACGTCCACCCAGAACTTCAGCAGGATGGCGCCCCAATCCACCAGGTCGTGCTCGAACTCGTTGATCTCGTCGTAGGCGCGGCTCCACTCCTCGGGAGTGGCGAAGCCCTCCACCCGCTCCACGAGCACGCGGCCGTACCAGCTCCGGTCGTACATGCCCACGTGGCCCGCCTTGGGCAGGCGCGTCCAGTAGCGCCACAGGAAGGGATGATTCAGCTCGGGCTTGGTGGGGGCCGGCGACGGGAAGATGTTGTAGGCGCGGGCGTCGAGGGCCTGGGCCACGCGCTTGATGTTGCCGCCCTTGCCCGCGGCGTCCCAGCCCTCGTACATGAGGATGAGGGGCACCCGCTTCTGGAACATGATGTTCTCGAGGCGGAACAGGCGCGCCTGGAGGGCCCGCAGGGTCTTCTTGTAGGATTCCGGGTCGATGGCCAGGCTGTGGTCGATGAGATCGACCTGGGGATAGTCCTCAACAATGGCGAAGCGCGACTGGCGGGGCGCCAGCTCGCGGGCGGCCTCGGCCTGGGCCTTGGCCCGGGCCAACCGCATGCCGGAGAGCATCCCGCGCCCCGGGGCACCCACGCCATCGGTCATGCCGAGGGCCTCGAGGTTGAACTGGGCCTCCATCTCCGCCTGATGGGCCGAGAAGGCGCCGCGCAGGGCGTCGTTGGCCTCCTTCTGGCGCAGCCCCTGCTCCAGGGCCTCCACCAGCGTGCGGGCGATGGTGAGATTCGTGCGGCGCTTGTCCTCCCCGTTGAGCAGCACCCAGGGGGCGAAGGGGTAGTCGCTGCGCTCCAGCAGACGGTCGTACAGCTCGTAGGCGGCCTCGTAGCCGTGGTGGCTGTGCAGCTTCTTGTCGGTGACGCGCCAGCGGGTGGCCGGGTCATCGTGAAGGCTGCGCAAGCGCTTCACCTGGGCTTCCTTGGTCATGTGCACGAAGAACTTCACGACGATATAGCCGTCGGCGGTCAGCTGCCGCTCGAAGTCGTAGATGGAATCGAGGTAGTGGCGCTCCTCTTCCTTGGGCAGCAGCAGCTTGGCCGGGGCGTTGTACAGCATGTGCTGGATGACCGCCGAGTACCATCCGCGGTCGTAGAAGGTGATGGAGTTGCGCTCGCCGAGGGCCTTCCAGAAGTCCTGCATGATGGGATAGTAGCCCGTCACGCCCCATTCGCGACCGGCGAACTCGCGGGCATCGGGGTCGAGGTCGAGTCCGACGTAGACGCCCGTGGAGCGTGCATCGAGGTTGTACATGAGGTCGGAGATGCGACTGCCCTTGCCGGCGCCGTTCCAACCCTCGAACAGCACGACGAGGCCCACGCCGGCGTTGTGGGCCTGCTGCTGCAGCACGACGAGTTGCTCGATGAGGGCATCCCATTCCTGCTTGTACTCGGCCTTGGGCAGCTTCTTCTGGTTGAAGTCGATGGTCTCCAGCATGCCGGAGGCTCCTTCCTCGGTGGTCTCTATCCGAACAGCAGCTTCAGCAGACGTCCGAAGATCCCCAGCTTCTTCGGGGTCGCCGGCACGATCTCGGCTCCCACCAGTTCCGTCGGCAGCGGCTCGCGTCCCGTCGCCGCGGAGGGGCTCGTCGGATCGACGACCTCCGCGGCCGGCACAAAAGGGTCGGGCTCCGCTTTTGCCGGAGAAGCGGCGGCACGGGGCTGGGCGGCCTGCGGTGCGGAAGCTGCCTGCGGCGTGTCGGGAGCCGGGGCGGTCGCGACGGGCTGCGGCGCGGACGCCGGTTGCGACGGCGCGGAGGCCGCGGCGGTCACGGCAGGTTGCGGCTCCGGGGTGTCCAGGGCCGCAGGGACGGCCGCATCGCCGGCGGCCGGGGAGGGCGATGCCTCGGGCTGAGACGTGCCGGCCAGGGACGGGTCGGCGGCCAGCACAGAGCGCAGGATGGCCTCGAACTCGGGAGTGACGGGCGCCCCGGCCGCGGCCACGGCTGCCACCGCCGCCGAATCCGGCAGCGGGTCCAGGGGCGCAGCGGGCTCAGGAGCCTCAGAAGCGAGGGCAGGATCGGCGACCGCCGCGGGCTCGACTGCGGCCTCGGGGACGACAGCGGGAACGGCAGACGCAGAAGCTTCAGAAGAGGCCTCGGGAGCGGCCCCAGGCGCAGCGACGGCCACGGGTTCGGAAGCGGGCGCGGGCTCCACCGACGACGGTTCAGGCTCTATCTCTGGCTGCGGGGCAACCTTCTCCACCCGCGGGGGCGCGGCGTGCTTGCCCACCTTCTCCACGGGCGCATCCGCCCGAGCATCTGCGGGCGCCGACGTCTTCCCCGCCACCGACGCCGCCGGTGCAGGGTGCAGCGCGGCGAGCACCGAAGCCGCCGAGGCTCCGGCTGCCACAGCCAAGGTCTCCGCAGCCGAGACGCCGGCAACGGCACCGGCCACCTCCGGGGCGACCGCCGCGACCGGCTCCGCGACTTCACTCGCCTCCGCCGTCGGCGTCTTCCCGACAGCGACCGCTGCCACAGTCCCAACGGCCCCAACGGCCGCAGCCCCAACGGCCGCGACGGCCGCATCTTCCGCGACCGGCGCCGCCGCAACCGCCACGGGCGCCTCCGGGGCCACGCTCTCGCGGGCCACGAACTCAGCCTCCTCCTCGGTGACGACGGGCGCTTTCGGGGCCGAGGCCGTCACAGGGCCGAGGGGGAACACCACGCGGTGCTCCTCGCCCGCGTTGGCCTCGCGGCGAGCGGCCAGCTCAGCGGCGGCCAGGCGCATGCGCTGGGCCTCGGCGATGAGGTACTTCTGGGAATCGAACAGCTCCACGTTCCCCTCGCAGTCGCGCTCGGCGAAGAAGCTGAGGGGCGTGTAGGAGCCGTCGGGCAGAAGCTCGCGCAGCTTCGCCGTGTCCGACCAGCTGATATCGAGGTAGCCGAGCACCTGCTCGCGCAGGGTGTCGTTCAGCACGGGCCAGGCGATCTCGATGCGCTTGTCCATGTTGCGGGTCATGAGGTCGGCGCTCGACAGGTAGATGGTGCAGCTCTCCCGCGGGCCGAAGCCGTAGATGCGGCTGTGCTCGAGCAGCTGGCCCACGATGGACACCTCGCGCACGTGGTCGGTGTAGCCGGGCACGCCGGGCAGGATGCAGGAGATGCCGCGCACGAACAGGTGCGTCTCCACCCCGGCCTGAGAGGCCTCCACCAGCTTGTCGATGACCTCCTTGTCGGTGATGGAGTTCGTCTTGAAGAACAGCCCCGAGGGCTTCCCGGCCTTCGCCAGGGCGATCTGCTCGTCGATGCCGCGCAGGATGTTCTGCTTGATCATGAGCGGCGCCACCCAGAGGGTGTCGTAGTTGTCCGACGTGTTCTCCAGGGCCATGTTGCGGAAGAAGTCGGCCGCGTCGGCGCCGATGCGGGCGTCGGTGGTGATGAAGGAGAAGTCGGTGTAGAGCTTCGCTGTCTTCTCGTTGTAGTTGCCCGTGCCGAGCTGAGTGATGTGCTGGAGCCCGTCCTCGGTCTGGCGCGTGATGGTGCAGATCTTCGAGTGCACCTTGAAGTTGCGGAACCCGTAGATGACGTGGCAGCCGGCCGCCTCGAAGCGCTGGGACCACTCGATGTTGTTCGATTCGTCGAAGCGGGCCCGCAGCTCGAACAGGGCCGTGACCTCCTTGCCGTTCTCGGCCGCGGCAATGAGGGCCTCGGCGAGGTGCGACTGGCTGGCCAGGCGGTACAGGGTGATCTTGATGGAGATGACCGCCGGGTCGTTGGCCGCCTCGTGGAGCAGGCGCACGAAGGCATCCATGGACTGATAGGGGTAGGACAGCAGCACCTCCCGCTCGCTCACCTGCTCGATGATGGAGCGATTGCGGTCCAGGCATGCCGGCCACTGGGGAGCGAAGGGCTTCTGGGTGAGCTCCGCGCGGCGCTCGGGCGCCAGGCGAGAGCCGAGGCCCCAGGTGTAGCCCATGTTCAGGGGCACGCTCGTCACGAACAGCTGGTGCTCGGACAGGCCCAGCTTGTCCAGCAGCAGCTGCTTCACCGTGCGCGAGAGGGGCCGCTCGCTTTCCAGGCGCACAGGGGCCAGGCGGCTGCGCTTCTTGAGAATGCGCTTCATGTGCTCGCGATAGTCCTCGCCCTGCTCCTCGGCGCCTTCGGTGGCGTCCAGGTCGGCGTTGCGCGTGACGCAGACGATGTTGGTGTGCTTCACCGTGTACATGGAGAAGATCTCGGGCACCCACATCTCGATGGCGTGCTCCACGAGCATGAAGGAGAGCCCCTCGCCGGGCAGGGCGATGACCCGGTCGGTCTGGCGCGGCAGCGGGATGATGCCCAAAGTCACGCCCTCGGCCCCCAGGTTCTTCGACTGCTTGCGCTCCCCCTTCTCGACACGCTCGGCCTTCTCGGCCTTGGCCCGGGCCTTCTCCTCCTTGGTCTTCTTCACCTTCGGGGGCGCCTGCTCGTCCAGGCGCACGATGATGTAGAGGCCGCCGTTCTCCAGGTGGGGGAAGGGGTGGCGCGCGTTCACGATCTGGGGGGAGAGGAAGGGCAGCACGTTGTCAGCCATGTAATCGTCGAGGAAGACAAGCTGCTCGTCGGTGAGCCGGTCCTTGCGCACCTGGCGGATGCCCTCGCGGGCCAGCAGGTCGTTGAGGTGCTGGTAGGTTTCCTCGTAATAGGGGTACAGCTCGTGGCACCGCTCGTAGATGGCGTCGAGCTGCTCGGCGGGGGTCATGCCGGACTTCGGGTCGATGATTGACTTCTTCAGCAGCGCCAAGTCGCCCAGAGAGCCCACGCGCACCATGAAGAACTCCTGGAGGTTGCTCCAGAAGATGGAGATGAAGTTCAAACGCTCCAGCAGGGGCACCGTGGGATCGGCCCCCTGGTCGAGCACCCGCTTGTTGAAGTCGAGCCACGACAGCTCGCGGTTCTGCATATAGGGGGGCTTCGCCACGGTGGTGGCAGTTGTTGCGTCCTTCGATGCCTGCTGGGTCATGAGCCTGCGCCTCCCCTGTCCTTAACCGAAAAAAACGTGCCGCACGCCAAAAACGTGCGACCCTATTATTCTACCACTGGATAGTCCGCAGACGGCAAATGAGCAGGGAAATAGCGAAGGTTCCAGAGAGGGGTCAAAGGAATGGGGAAGATACCGCTATCGGGAAACGCTCAGCCCAAACTCCTCCATCAGTCTGTTCCGGCAGGCGGCATCCTCCGATGCCCGACGCACGTCGTCGATGCGACCGGCATCCAGCAGAATGGTCACGAGCTCCCCGAACTGGCCCATACCTTCTTCGAGGCCTTCCTTGCGCCCATCGGCTTTCGCCTGTCGACAACGCATTTCGGTATCTTGCTCATAGGTAAGCACTCTCGTCACCCACTCCCGATCCTGGTTGTACCTCTCGACGAGCGAATCGATCTGACGGGACAGCGCCCCGCTCACCTGCTCCGTTCGCACGTAGTGTAGCACATCCCGCAGCACGGGGTCGGCGATGCGGTCCGCCGCCGAGGCGTTCAGAACGATCCAGTGGGAGTCGTCGCCGATGGGCACCTCGGCGGCCTCGAGGCACGTGCGCTCGATGGTGTAGAGGGGCATCCCGGCCCCGAGGAAATCGGTGGCCCCGATGAAGATGACGAAGCTCTCGAGCAGCTGCCCGCAGCCCTCCCCCTCCCCGAGTTCCGTCGCGTCGATGGCCGCCTGGTAGCAGCGCAGCCGCCGTCCGATATGACGCTCGCGGGCCAGCTGCATCTCGACATCGTACACGCGGCCGTCCTCACGGGCGAACACGTCCATACGAATACCCCGGCTCGCCGCCGCCGGCTCCATGGCCTGCTCGGCATTGAGGTAGCGTATCTCGCCTATGGGGGTGCCGAGCACGGCGCTCAGCACCTGACGGCATATCTCTTCCTGGCACATAACGCGGTTGAACATCCAGCGGTTCGAGAACTTCAGGCTTCTCTGGGACATGGCGGGCTCCTTCGGCGGCGATAGAGGAATGTCCCTAGCCTACGCTCCCAGAACCGCACTTATGTCGCGGGAAAACCGCACCTCGCTCCCGCCGCAAACCGTGCCCGCGTCGCCCTACACCGTCCTCAATTCTCGGCAGCATCGCCCGCGCCTCAGCATGACCTTACCCCACGAAAAAGCACCCCGTCACACGAACTGCGGCGGGGCGCTCCAACGACAAGGCTAGAATGCCTCCTTGCGAAACCCGAGCCAACAGGAGCCGCGGAAGCCCGAGTTCGCCCGAGGCCAACCATCACCATCCTACCCGATGCCGCCGTAGAAGATGCCGAGGACGATGACCAGCGCGGTGATGCCCACGAAGACGTAGCGAGTGAACACATTGAACCACGGGCCCAGGGGCTTGGCGCGGCCCAGTTCCGCCTGCTGCTTCGCGAAGCCGCGGGGGCAGACCCAGAAGAACATGATAGCCGCCAAGAACGCCCCCACGGGAATGACGTAGATGGAGATGACGTCCATCCAGTCGCTCACCGAGCTGCCGTTCTCTAGGAACAGACCCACGGCCACGGCCAGCACGGCCACCACGGCCACCGAGGCGACACGGGACAGGCCCGCCTGCTCCTGCAGCGCCTCCACCGGTGCCTCGAACAGGTTCATGAGGCTCGTAATGGCGGCGAACACCACGGCCACGAACAGGATGATGGCGAAGATGCCGCCGAAGGGCATCTCCTGGAACACCTGGGCCAGGGTGATGAACAGCAGCGGCGGTCCCGAGGACACGTCCAATCCGAAGGCGAACACCGCCGGCACCACCACGCAGGCGGCCACGAGGCCGGCAATGGTATCGAAGATGGCAACGTTCTTCGCCGCATCCACCACGTCAACGTCCTTCTTGAGGTAGCTGCCGTACACGAGCGTGCCGCAGCCGGCCAGCGACAGGCTGAAGAACGCCTGGCCCAGGGCGTACACCCAGGTGGTGGGGTTCAGCAGCGCCTCCCAGCGGGGCACGAGCAGGTACATATAGCCCGCGTCGGCCCCGGGCAGCGTGGCCACGCGAATGGCGATGATGACGAACAGCACGAAGAACAGGGGCATGAGCACCTTGTTCACACGCTCGATGCCCCGGGACACGCCCAGGATCATGATGCCGAAGGTGATGGCCAGACCCAGCAGGTGGAAGCCCACGTTGCCGAAATCGGACGCGATGCCGCCGAAGAAGGCCCCCATGTCCGTCTGGGCCATGAGCTCGCCGGACAGCGACGAGAACAGGTAGTGGCACGCCCAGCCGAGCACGACGGCATAGCCGATGGCGATGGCCAGCGACCCCAGGGTGGGAATGAGCCCGATGATCTTGCCGATACGGCTGCCGCCCTTCACGCCGCGCATCTCCATGGCCCGCCCGAAGGCACCCATAGGGCCGGTGCCCATGGCACGGCCGAAGGCCATCTCTCCGATCACGCCCGTGAAGCCGAGCAGCGCCACGAAGATGAGGTACGGGATGAGGAAGGCCGCGCCGCCCAACTGGGCCACGCGGTAGGGGAACAGCCAGATGTTGGCCATGCCCACGGCGCTGCCCACGCAGGCCAGGATGAACCCGGTGTGGGTGGCCCAAGTGTCGCGCTTGCGACCGCCCCGGCCGGTGTTGCCGGCCGCCGTCGGCTCCTCGCCGACCTCCATGGCCCGCGCCTCTTCCGCAATGATGTTGTCGCCTCTGTTCGCCACAGCGCCCTCCTTGAGAAATACGTGCTCCCCATCATAGCGAAAGAAGCCGTGATGGGGAGCGGAATTTTCCAGAAGGCGCGGGCTCGCCCCTTAGTTATCGCGCAGCAGGCGCCGGTACAGCAGCTTGAAGGCGACAGCCGCCACGACGATCCAGGCCGCGGTCACCAGCAGGGGCATCACCAATTCCGACGGAGCGACGGTGCCGCTGATGGCCATGCGCAACAGCTCGTCCACGCCGCCCGTGGGGGCGAAGCGCACCACGTTGCGGACGCTCTCGGAGAAGTTGCCGAACATGGGCGCCAGGGCAATCACTAGAATGGGCACGCTGTACATACCGGCGGTCATCTGGTCGCGGGAGGCGAGCCCCACCACGAGCGACAGCAGGATGATGGGCACGGCGCCCACGATACCGCACAGCATGAACCACCCGAACAGGCTCCACGACGCTCCCGACACGACGAAGCACAGCACTTCGGCCACCACAGTCAGCCCCAGGGCCACGATTCCCTTCGCCAGCATGATCTGCTCGGCGGTCACATTGGCCAGCATCAGCGTGCGCAGGGTATGCTTCTCCTTCTCCTCGGCCAAACCGTAGATGAGCGAGGTGGCCGCACCCATGCCGATGCACATGCACAGCGCCATGTTCAGCACGATGTACTGGAGCAGCGTGGCCACCGTCGGCTCCAGGTCGGCTCCCACGCCGCTGCGCAGCGGGCCGCCGAGGCCCATATCCCCCATGAAGAAGCGATAGAACACGGAGAAGCCCACCGGCAGCACCACGCAGAGCACCATGGTGGGGTTTTTGGCCAGATCAACGGCATCCTTGGCGATCAGGGCGCCCAGTTTGCGCAGATTCGCTTGCATTTAGAACTCCCTTCCCGTCAGTTCCAGAAACACTTCCTCCAGGTTCGGTTCGTCGGAGTGCACCGAGAGCAGCTCGCCGGCCTGGGCCAGCTCGCTCAGCACGGGGCCGGCGGCATCCTTCGTCAGCTCCAGCGTGCCGCGACTGCGCGTGCGCACGACGATGCGGTTGCGAGCATAGCGCAACTTCAGATCGTCGGGCGTGTCGCAAGCCGCAATGACGCCGTCGTTCAGGATGGCGACCCGCTGGCACACGATCTCGGCCTCGGCCATGTCGTGGGTCGTGAGAAACACCGTGGTGCCCCGTTCACGCAGCTCGGCGAGCATCCGATGCACCTCGGCCCGAGCCGCCGGATCCAGCCCGCTCGTGGGCTCGTCCAAAAAGAGCAGCTCCGGCTCGTGCACGAGGGCCGCGGCCAGGGCCGCCCGCTGACGCATGCCCTTCGAGCAGTTCTTGATGAGCCGCTTGCCGTCATCGGCCAGCCCCAGCCGTTCCAGCAGATAGGGAACGCGCCGGCGGCTCGTGCCGCGCAGTCGGGCGTACAGCTTCAGGTTGTCGGCGATGGACAGCCGCTCGTAGAGGGCGCTCGTGTCCGACAAAATACCGATGCGCTCGTAGTCGGCCGTGGTGGCGTTCTCGATGGGACGGCCGAGCAGGTTGATGCGGCCGCCGTCGCGGGTCAGCTGGCGCGTGAGCAGCTTGATCGTCGTGGTCTTGCCGGCGCCTGACGGCCCGAGAAAGCCGAAGGCCTCGCCGCGGCGCACCGAGAACGCCAGGTTGTCGAGCACCCGTTTGGGGCCGAAGCTGAGGCTCACGGCCTCCATGGACAGGGCAACGGCGCTCATCGAGCCACCTCCGATTGCTCCGTGGCGCCCCGCTCGAGGGTATCGAGCCGCTCGTTCACCGCCGCGATACCACGGTCGATGCGACGCTGCACATACACCAGAGCCGAGCCCATGAGCACGCAGGCCACAGCCAGCAGCAGGATCAGAATAGACAGGGCATGGGATGAGATCATGGGATTTCCTCTCTCGCAGGGCACCGGATGCGGCGCCGTGAAACTGACGAGCCCCATGATGGAGCGCACCGTCCTGACCTGCAATGACGGGCGCACGAGGCGCGCAGATTCCGCCCGAGAGGAGCAGAGGGGCGCACGAGAGGAGCAGCCGCGAACTAAGAGGAGCAGGGCAGGGCCGGCGGGAGGGCCCCGCGCGCAGATTCCGCAGTCTCGCGAAAAGGGGTGTACCATTCCCACACCGCTTTTCGCGAAAGCGAGGACTTGTTTGAGCACGGGGCCCTCCCGCCGGCCCTGCCCGGACGACCCTTGCCGTCCCGCGCCCCCTACTTCCAGCGGTAACGGTCGCGCATCTCCTCGGCACGGCCCTTGGACAGAGGCAGCGAGGTGTGGGCGGCGTCGGACAGCACTAGGTTGAAGGTGTTGCGGGTGTAGCGCTCCACACGAGCCACCTTCTGCACGTTCACGATATAGGAGCGATGGCAGCGGAAGAAGCCGAAGCGCTCCAGCTCCGCCTCCAGCTCGTCCATGGTGAGGCTCGTGGGATACAGCTCGCCGCGCACGCTGGCATAGTTCACGCGGTTGGCGCTCTCGATGAAGTCGATGTCGCGGGGGTCCAGCAGCAACGTGGCATCGCCGGCCTTCGCCGCGATCTTGCAGACGCGCACCTCGTCCTGGAAACCGTCGTCCCCGTCGGACGTCTCTTCCAGCTCGGCGGCTCGTAGGCGCTCCTCCTCTTCCCAGAAGGCTCGGCCGGGCATGAGCAGCGCCTCGCGCAGGGGCTGCCCCACCGTGACGAACACCGTGCCCGCCTCATGGCGCTCGCCGATCCAGCTCAACACCAGCGAGCGGGCCTCGGCGCCCAAGTCCATCAGCGGACGTTCGCAGAAGCAGATTTCCGGCTGGAATAGGCTCATGCGGGCGAAGCCCAGCAGGGCCCGCTGTTCGGCCGAAAGCGACACCACCTGGGCGCGGGCGCAAGAACCGAGGCCGAAATGCTCCAGAGCCTCTTCGACCGCCGCTGCGTCGCGGCCGGCCAGCCGCGCGAAGAACCGCAGATAGGAACGGGCCGTGTCCCGATCGAAGCCGCCCTCGCCTTCCAGAAGGTAGGCTCCGCGCCGCGCCCCTTGCGCAGCCTGAACCGCCGCCCGAGCCCGGCGGCTCGTGTCGCGACTGCATTCCAGATGCACGCTGCGCTGGGCCGCACCCACTTCGGCGGCAATCAAGTCCTCGATGGTGGCGTAATCGGTCGCGAGCGTTTCGTGGGCCATGGCTTCTCTTCCTCGTTGGTGACGCCGTTCATTATAATGGTGACTCATCCCGTTACCGAAGAGAAGGCGGCCATGGAACCCACGAGCCTCATCCGCACCGTCCGCGCCCTGGTATGGCGCGATCTGGGCTGCGCCCTGCGCAACCCCACGGTGCTGGCGTGCATGGCCGTGGCCCTGGGATTCTGCTGGCTGTTCGGAAGCCTCGACACCGTTGACGGCGAGCGCTACGCCCCCTTCCGCGGGCTGATCATCGTGCTCGCAGCCGTGCTGCCCACCTTGGAAGTCGGCGGCGTGGTGACCCTCTTCGTTATGAGCCACGAGCATTCCCGCGGTGCCTACGGCGTGATGATGCGCAGCGGTGCCACGATCGGCGCCATTGTGGCGGGGAAGGTCATCGCCGGCTGCCTGCTCGCCGTGGCCTTCAGCTTCCCCTGCTTTGCCCTGGCGGGTTTTGCGCCCGCGGCCCTGCCGGCGCTGGGAGCCGTCACCGCCGTGGGGTGCCTGCCGCTGCTTCTCCTGTTCTGCGGCTGCGGCCTGCTCTCGAACGATCAGATGCAGTCGAACTTCTGGGCCTGGCCCCTTACCCTGGCCGGCATCCTGCCCTTCGTCAGCACCCTCGACCCCGCCTTGGGCGCGGCGACCCTGGTCAGCCCCGCCGGGTTTCTCACGGGCGCCGCCACATGGGTGCTCACCGGCAGCCCCGAGAGCCTCGGCCTCACCGCTGCTGCCGTGATCGCCAACGAAATCATCTGGCTCGCCATCGGCGCCTTCTGGCTGCGCCATTGCATCAAAACCTGGAAACGCAAGAACCCCGCCCACTCGTATTCATAGCGCTCATATTAGTTGCCTTTGTTTGGTAATCAGCCTATGATCAACATTGCAGAGCACCCGAATGGTGAGGAATCACCTCTTCCGGTGCTTTGTGCTCCCAACCATAAACGGCCGCTGGATGCTCGGGCATCGCAGCGGCCGTTCTTCTCTTCCGACAGAAAGAGCCGTCCCTACACGTTGGCCTCCACGATGGCGGCGATGGCCTCGGCGTGGGCCTGGGCGATGGCGGGATCAACTGCCTCCACCATGACGCGCACCACCGGCTCGGTGCCGCTCGGACGCAGAAGCACGCGACCGTCGTCGCCAAGGGCCTCCTCGGCGGCGGCCACGGCCTCGGCCACGGCCGCGTTGCCGTCCACGGCATGCTTGTCGCTCACGCGCACATTGATGAGGGTTTGGGGCATCTTCTCCATGACGCCGATGGCCTCGCCCACGGGCTTGCCCGAGCGAATGACCGCCGCCAGGAATTGGCAGGCCGTCATGAGGCCGTCGCCCGTGGAATTGTGCTCCAGCAGGATCATGTGGCCCGACTGCTCGCCGCCGATGGCGTAACCGTGCTCGCGCATGGCCTCCAGCACGTAGCGATCGCCCACCTTCGTCTGCACCACCTCGATGCCGGCTTCCTTCATGGCGCGCACGAAGCCGAAGTTGCACATCACCGTGGACACGACGGTGTTGTGGGGCAGCTCACCGCGTTCCATCATATCCAGGGCGCACACCGCCTCCACCATATCGCCGTCCACCACGGTACCGTCGGGGGTCATGACCATCACGCGATCGGCGTCGCCGTCGTGGGCAATGCCCACATCGGCCCCGCTCTCGGCCATGAGCATGCGCAGGGGCTCCAGATGGGTGGAACCGCACTGCACGTTGATGTCCATGCCGTTGAAGTCGTCGTTGATGACGATGACCTCGGCTCCCAGCCGCTCCAGGGCAACCGGCGAGGTCAGAGAGGAGGCGCCGTGGCCCGTATCCAGGGCGATGCGCAGACCCTTGAAGCTGATGCCCTGGCGCTCGATGGAGCGCACCACGTGGTCCACGTACAAATCGCAGGCCTGCTCCAGCGGAACGACCACGCCGAGCGAGCCGCCCGAGGGCATGGCGATCCCCGATGCGAGGTAATTCGTCGCGTCGGCGGCGAGCAGGTCGGTCGCCTCCTGCGAGGCCTCCCAGGCTGCCTCTTCCAGGGCAACGACCTGGCCCTCCAAACCGCCGGTGGTGATGAAGCGCTCGATCTCGTCCTCCACGGCATCGGGCAGCTTGAAGCCCGCCGAATCGAAGAGCTTGATGCCGTTGTACTCCGGCGGGTTATGGGAGGCGGAGATAACCGCGCCGCCAGCGGCCTTCATCTCGCGCACGAGCAGCGCCACGCCGGGCGTGGGAATAATGCCGGCCTCAAGGACGGTGCCGCCGGCGCTCATGATGCCGGCCGAAAGCGCCGCGGCCAGCATGTCCCCCGAATGGCGCGTATCGCGCCCGACCACGATGGTCTTGCCCAGGTACATAGCGGCGGCCTGACCCAAGCGATAGGCGAGCTCGCAGGTCAGCTCGACATTCGCGATGCCGCGAACGCCGTCGGTTCCAAACAGTCGGGCCATGGCTACTTTCCCCTTCTCACATATTCCTCGTGCAGGCGCACGGCTCCCGCCGGGCGCTCTTCCTCGGTCATGCGCATGTTCAGCTCGGCGGCGAACTCGTTAAGCCCAATGCCGTAGCGCTCCAATATCACAAGGAGATGATACACCACATCGGCGGCCTCGTAGCGCAGATGGTCCACCGCCTGCCCGTATTCCGCCGGCAGCTGAACGGACAGGGCATCCGGCTCGGCATCGGCGGGATCGACGGCCCCAGCGGCCTCCAGGGCCACGGCCGCAGCCAGCGACGAGGTGGCCCAGCCCTCCACGTCCTTAGCGGCCAAGGCCACTTCCCCGGCCTCTTCCATTACCTTTTTCAGCACCGTGTCCACCGAGCCGGTCAAGAGCCGGTGGGTGTAGCTGGCCTCATCGGCCCCGCGCCGTGCCCCAATGGTGGCAGCGAGCGCCTCCATAGTCGCCCCGATCTGCGAGGCAGGCGCCGCTTCACCTGCGGGAATGAACGTCTTATTGACCATAGGTAGCACCGCTTTCTCTTCAGACCGTAAAATGATATACTGCAGGGGCCAGCAAAGCCCGAGTGACCTTAGACAGTAGTCGGGCGGCGCGGGTCATTGACTGGAAAGGGCTAGCTGCAACTAGCCCTTTTTCTTTCTCTCCGCGTCGTCTTCGCGCTTATGCTCCTTCCACGTTCTCCATACCTCAAGTATAAAGATGGCGACGTTTGCAACCATCGCCAACACGCCCAGAGTTTCATGAACTATATCCATAAGGCGACTCCTCTCTCGAAGCGCCGCCCCCGTTCGGACTTTGCCAGCCTTGCCATGATACCCGCCCGGCCCCCAGGGCGGGAGCGCGGGCGCGCGCCCGATAAAAACAACAGGGCGAAGCGGCCCCGGAGGACCGCCCCGCCCCGAAGAGGGAGGCCTCTGAGAAGCCGAGCCTAGGCGGCTTCTTCTTCCGCGAGGATACCGCCGGCCGCCATGTACCCGCCCACAAAGGCCAGGCCCAGGTCGGCGTACATGCCCGTCAGGGGCTTGCCGGCGGGATTGCCGTCCCCCGCCGAACCGCCCGCCGTATGCCATCCGGCGTAGAGCCCGGGAATGACCGAGCCGTCGACGGACAGCACCTGCATACGGGGATTAACGCGCAGGCCGCACTTCGACCCGAACACATGACCACCCAGGGCAGCACCGTAATAGGGCGGCTCGTCAAGGGGAATCATCCACTCGGGAAGATAGGGGTAGGTGGCCAGGTAGTCCTTGCCCTCGGCGCAGGCCGCGTTCCACTTCTGCACCTCGGCCACGAGTAGGCCCTCGCGCAGCCCGAGGGCGCTCTCCAGCTCCTCGATGCTGTCGCACTTCTTGATGACGCCGGCCTCGACCATCATCTCGAAGCCCGTGTGCCAGTCGCGCAGCCACTCGGGCACGCGGTCGATCAGCGGGTCGTCGGCCGCGACGATCTTCGCCTTACGGCAGATCACCTGGCCGAAGAAGTTGTCGGTCACAAGCTCGTCGAACTTCGCGTCGAAGATGCAGTAGGTCTTGCCGCCCGGCTGGGACATCTCAATGGCAGCCGTCTCGCACAGGCCGTGGGAGCCGGGAGCCGCGTTGGGATTGTAAGGATAGGTCGTCGCCGACGTGGAAATGTAGGGAACCCGCTGCCCGTTGCGGTTGATGCGCAACCACGGCTGGCGTAGCGCCTGGTTGCCGTCCTTGTTGATATGGGCGTCCATCTCGATATCGTAGGGCTCGTAGTCGCGCCACCACACCCCGCCGTCGAACGCGCCCGTGGAATCGTAGCCCGCCAAATCGGCACCGACGCCCTGGCCCATGCGGATGCACTCGCCCGTGCCGTTAGGGGGCGTGGCGATGTTGGCAATGCCCCGCAGAGCCGTCGGCGAGTACTGGGCCATCATGGCGCGGTTGATCTCCATGCCGCCGGCAGTCAGAAGCACCGCCTTCTCCGCCTTGATGTACTTCTGCGCTTCCCCTTCGGTCGCCATGACGCCGCATACGCGCTCCCCGTCGAAGACGAGGGCGTCCACGGAGCAGCCGGTGCGGAACTGGGCTCCATCGGCCTCGGCCCGCTCGGTCAGCAGCTGCATGGGAACGAGGTTCACGTTGATGCCGTTGGTGGGGGTGGACATGCCCTCCCACTCCAGCAGCCCCGCGCCCGCCGGCGACGGATTCATGGGCACCCACTTCGCCCCCGCCTTCTCGATCATCCAGTCGATGCACTGGGGACCTTCCTCGGCCATGGCGCGCAACAGCTCCGGATCGCCCGTGTTCTGCTGGCAGTCGAGCATGAACTCGACGATGCCGTCCACATCATAGGGGTAGCTCGGGTAGGCCCACTGATTCGCCTCGGCCTGGCGATGGCCGCCGAAGTTAGAGAACACCGAGGAATGCTTGGAATTGCCACCCAGTTCGTCGAGGCGCTCGAGCACGAGGGGATGATAGCCCGCCTGGGCGAGGCGGATGGCGGCGTTCACGCCGCCGGCCCCCGACCCTACGATGACGACGTCGGCCTCCTCGTCCCACGCCTCGGGCACCTCCACCGGCTCGATGGGCGCCCGAGCCGCCTCGAAGGCATCGCGCTCGGCATTATCCGACCCGGTGTCGGAAAGCGGCTCTCGCGCCGGCGCGCACCCGGCCAGCCCGGCCACGGCGGCCGCACCGCCCATAAGGGCCGTTCCCTTCAAGAAGCTCCTTCGATCCATGGTCATGGTTCTTCCCCTTTCCCTTCGCTCCTGCGAAGCGGCGGTCCCGGCTTCGCCTATCCCCACCTTAAGGGGCACTGCACTGAAGGCGGGGCAGGAAATGGCGGCCCTGGCGCAGGAAAACGGCCCTGCCCTGTTAAAATTTCCTACAGCGCTGCCGCATCTTCCTGCACAGAGCCGCTCCCGCACTCCGTACCATGGAGGAGGATCCGGCACGGGACGCTCCCCCTGCAGGAGGACGGCCCGGCGTCGAAGCGAGGGGGAATGGGAGAAAGGGGCTCCGATGGATCTGCGCCAACTGAGGGAATACCTGGTATTCGCCGAGGAACTCAACTACTCTCTGGCCGCCAAGCGGCTCTTCGTGTCGCGGCCGGCGCTCGCGGCCCATCTGGCGGAACTGGAGGACGAGCTCAACTGCCAGCTCATCGACAAGCACGGAGGACATGCCACTCTCACAGGCGCGGGAAAGCAGTTCGTCGACACGGCCCGACGTCTCGTGGCCGACTGGGAAGCGGTCGTCGAGACCTACCGCCACCTCTCTGACAACCTCATCACCGTGAAGGTCGCCGCTTCGAATTTGCCCTGGATAGAGGCGCACCTGTTCACGGCCCGACGAGCGCTTCAGAAGAGCCATCCGGAAAAGCAGCTCTCCATCATCATCGAGAACGGCCCCTTGAGCACCATCGATGCCCTGGCCGACGACGAGAACCGCATCATCATCGCCGGCTACAAGCAGGAAAGTCCCGCCAGCCCCCTCCAGTCAACTGCCGTCGATGGCTTCATCGTAAGCAGCGAGAAGATCCTTCTCCTCGTGACCGATCGCAACCCCCTGTTCGTCCGCGAGACCATCTGCGCCGCCGACCTGGCCGGCGCCACCCTCATGGTACCCCCGGACATCTACGCCGGCTACCAGCGCGATTCCATGGCCGAGCGCTTCGCGGCCCAGGGCGCCGCCGTCTCCATCGCCACCCAGGGCTTCGCCGACCATTTCGAGTATTTCTCCCACGACTTCGGCCAGACCGTCGGCATCGTGCCCACCACGCTGCTCCCCCGCTTCGGCATCGACCAGCGCCCCGATCTGCGGGTCTTCTCCCTTGCCGACATGGATATCGCCTCGGACTTCTACGCCCTGTTCAACCGCAGCTTCACCGCAACGGAGAATGGACGGCTCCTCTTCGACGAAATGCGCCGCGCCGCCTCCCCCGCGGGAATGTAGGCCGCCTCAACCGCCATTGGCCCCACAACAAAAAGGGGATAGTCATCGACTATCCCCATAGGTACGCCTAAGGAAGTCAGCGAGGGTCCGACCGGTGCCTGGAATTGCCCCGCCTTCGCACCAAGTTGGCTTCGGCCAACGCCGTGTGCGAAACAAGGGGCAAGGCCAGGTGCCTGTCGGAACCGCAGCATCGACAAAGTCCGTTGGCCCGTGAGGGCCAACGGAACGATGCTAGTCCTCTTCGCCGTTCTCCATACGCTCGTTGCTGGCAGCCTCGTCCTCGGCAGTGGTCACGCCAAAGCCGAAGGAGCCCAGGCCCCCGACCGAGCCGAGCAGGGCGTCCAGCTCTTCCAGATTGCGCTGGTAGGAGCGGGGCGGCAGGGCCTCGCCGAGCATCTCCTCGCCGTCGGTGTTGAACACCGGCGGCTCGTCGCCACCGATGAGGATGGTGTCATCGGGCGAGAACACCATGTCGAGCAGCTGGCTCATGTCGTCGGAAGAGGCCGACAGGTCGTCCTCGATCACATGCATGAGGTCGCGGGCCTCCAGGCCCTCCTTCAGCTCCTCGATGGCCTTCACGCCGATGCCCTCGATGCGCAGCAGGTCTTCCTCGGTGTGGCCCAGAAGGTCGGCCACGGTCTCGATGCCCGCCTCGGAGAACTTGTTCGCCCAACGCTGGGACACACCCAGATCGTCGTAGATGTACAGGCGCGCGTCCTCGTCGGACAGGTTGTGGCCGCGATGGCCCGACAGGGCGCTGTAGTAGCCGCCGAACGAACCCGCGGAGTTGAAGTAGCCGTCGTTGTCCAGCGACCAATCCTGGGGCTGGGGCAGCAGATCCTCGATCTCGCGCAGGGCATCGGGGGCGAAGTCGGGCAGAGCGTCGCCGGTAACGCCTTCCACCGGACGGCCCTTGTAGGTGAGGCGCACGTCGCGGTAGCGGCGCAGGCCCGTGCCAGCCGGGATCGGCTTGCCGATGATGACGTTCTCCTTCAGACCGGCCAAATGATCGGTCTTGCCCTCGATGGCAGCATCGGTGAGCACCTTGGTGGTCTCCTGGAACGACGCGGCGGACATCCAGGAATCCGTGGCCAGGGAGGCCTTGGTGATACCGAGCAGCAGCGGCTGGCCCACCGGCGGCTCCTTGCCCTCGGCGATCAGCTCGTTGGCCACCTTCTCGAACTCGAAGCGGTTCACCTGGCGACCGGGCAGGAAGTCCGAGTCGCCGGCATCGAGCACGGCCACCTTGCGCAGCATCTGGCGGGCGATAACCTCGATGTGCTTGTCGTTGATGTCCACGCCCTGGGACACGTACACGCCCTGGACCTGGCCCACGATGTAGCGCAGCGTGGTGTTCGGGTCGGTGAGACGCAGCAGGTCGTGGGGGTTCACGGAACCCTTGGTGAGCTGCTGGCCCACGGTCACCTCGCACCCGTCGTACACGCCCGGCAGCAGCTGGGCGCGGGCGCTCACCACGTACTCGCGGTAGTTGCCCTCCTGGTCGTGGATGGTGATGGTCTTGGACATCTTGTCGCCGGCCACCTGCATGGTGCCGGAGATCTCCGCGAGCACCGCCTGGCCCTTGGGCTTGCGGGCCTCGAAGAGCTCTTGCACACGGGGCAGACCGTGGGTGATGTCCTCGCCGGCAACGCCGCCGGTGTGGAAGGTACGCATGGTCAGCTGGGTGCCGGGCTCGCCGATGGACTGAGCGGCGATGATGCCCACCGCCGTGCCGATGTTCACCGGACGGGCCGTGGCCAAATCCCAACCGTAGCACTTCTGGCACACGCCGTGATCGGCATGGCAGGTCATGATGGTGCGGATGACCACTTCCTCGACACCGGCCGCATCGATCTCGCGCAGCTGGGCCATGGAATGCAGGTAGCTGCCGGCCTCGGCGATGATCTCGCCGGTCTCCGGGCTGGCCACCGGCTCCAGCAGGCAGCGGCCCACGAGGTTCTCGTCCACCTCGTTCTTCTCGTTGCGCACCGGGTAGCTCACGCCCTCGGTGGTGCCGCAGTCGATCTCGCGGATGATGACGTCCTGGGCCACGTCCACCAGACGACGGGTCAGGTAACCGGAGTCGGCGGTACGCAGAGCGGTGTCGGCCAGACCCTTACGGGCACCGTGGGTGGAGATGAAGTACTCCAGTACGGACAGGCCCTCGCGGAAGTTCGCCTTAATGGGGCGGTCGATGATCTCGCCCTTCGGGTCGGACATGAGGCCGCGCATACCGGCCAGCTGGCGGATCTGCTTGATGTTACCGCGGGCACCGGAGAAGGCCATCATGTAGATGGGGTTGAACTTGTCGAAGTTCGCCGCCATGGCCTCGCCGACTTCCTCGTTGGCATCATTCCAGATGTCGACAACCTGCTTGTGGCGCTCCTCGTTGGACATGAGGCCCATCTCGTAGTCCTCGTCGATGGCGGCCACGCGGGCGTCGGCCTGGGCCAGAATCTCCGGCTTGGAGGGCGGGATGGTGGCGTCGTACACCGACACGGTCACACCGGCGCGGGTCGCGTAGTGGAAGCCCGCGTCCTTCAGGCCGTCCAGAATCGGCGGCACCTCGGACAGGTCGTAGGTGTTGGTGACGTCCTCCACCAGGCGGCTGATCTCCTTCTTGTTCATCTCGTAGTTCAAGAAGGGGTAGTCCGGCGGCAGCACGTCGTTGAAGATGATGCGGCCGACGGAGGTCTCGATACGCTCGCCTTCCTTGTGGTCCTCGAAGGTGTTGAACGCGGTGGCCACCTTCATGTTGTAGGGCAGGCGCACCGAGATCTTGGCCTGGAGGTCCAGATCGGCACGGGCGTCGTAGGCGTTCAGGGCGTCATCGAGATCGATGAACACACGGCCCTCGCCCGGGAAGCCGTCGCGCACGGCGGTCAGGTAGTACAGACCGATGATCATGTCCTGGGTCGGCACCGTGAGCGGATGGCCATGGGCCGGGGACTTGATGTTGTTGGAGGACAGCATGAGCACGCGGGCCTCGGCCTGGGCCTCGGCGCCGAGCGGCACGTGCACGGCCATCTGGTCGCCGTCGAAGTCGGCGTTGAAGGCGGTGCAGACGAGCGGGTGCAGCTTAATGGCCTTGCCCTCGACGAGCACCGGCTCGAAGGCCTGGATGCCCAGACGGTGCAGGGTTGGTGCGCGGTTCAGCAGCACCGGATGGTCGACGATGACCTCTTCCAGCACATCCCACACGTAGCTGGCACCGCGGTCCACGGCGCGCTTGGCGGCCTTGATGTTGGCGGCGTACTCGAGCTCCACTAGGCGCTTCATGACGAAGGGCTTGAACAGCTCCAGGGCCATCTGCTGGGGCAGGCCGCACTGGTGCAGCTTGAGCGAAGGGCCCACGACGATAACGGAACGGCCGGAGTAGTCCACGCGCTTGCCGAGCAGGTTCTGGCGGAAGCGGCCCTGCTTGCCCTTGAGCATATCGGAGATGGACTTCAGCGGACGGTTGCCCGGGCCCGTGACGGGGCGGCCGCGGCGGCCGTTGTCGAACAGGGAGTCCACGGCCTCCTGGAGCATGCGCTTCTCGTTGTTGATGATGATCTCGGGGGCACCGAGGTCCAGCAGGCGCTTCAGGCGGTTGTTGCGGTTGATGACGCGACGGTACAGATCGTTCAGGTCGGAGGTGGCGAAGCGGCCGCCGTCCAGCTGCACCATGGGGCGCAGGTCGGGCGGGATGACCGGGATCACGTCCAGGATCATGTCGGAGGGCTTGTTGTCCGACTTCAGGAACGCGTCCACCACCTTCAGGCGCTTCACGGCCTTGGCGCGCTTCTGGCCCTTGCCCGTGGCGATGACCTCGCGCAGCTCCTCGGAGGTAGCCTCCAGGTCCATGGCGTCCAGCAGGTCGCGCACGGACTCGGCGCCCATGCCACCGGTGAAGTAGTCGCGGTAGCAGGCGCGCATCTCGCGGTAGAGGGCCTCATCGGGAATGAGCTGCTTCGGCTCGATCTTGAGGAAGGCGTCGAAGGCGTCCTGACGCAGGGCCTTGCGCTCGTTGAACTCCTCGTAGATGTCGGCGATCTCCTCTTCCACCTCTTCGGGGGTGAGGCGCTCGTCGTCATCGAGGTCGTCGACGAAGTCGTCTTCCTCGGGCACGTAGTCGGTGGACAGCTTGCGCGTGGCCTCGATGAGGCGGTCGCGCTCGGCGTCCAGCTCCTCCAGGTCGGCGGCCAGCTCGTCGCGCAGGTCGTCCACGTCCTCCTCGCGGGCCTCCTTGTCCACCGAGGTGATGATGGAGCTGGCGAAGTACAGCACCTTCTCCAGTTCCTTCGGCGGGATGTCCAGCAGGTAGCCCAGACGGGACGGGGAACCCTTGAAGTACCAGATGTGGCTCACGGGCGCGGCCAGCTCGATGTGGCCCATGCGCTCGCGGCGCACCTTGGAGCGGGTCACCTCAACGCCGCAGCGCTCGCAGACGATGCCCTTGAAGCGCACGCGCTTGTACTTGCCGCAGGCGCACTCCCAGTCCTTGGTGGGACCGAAGATCTTCTCGCAGTACAGGCCGTCCTTCTCAGGCTTCAGAGTACGGTAGTTGATGGTCTCGGGCTTCTTCACCTCGCCGCGAGACCAGCTGCGCACATCCTCAGCGGAAGCGAGCGAGATGCGCAGGGCGTCGAAATTGTTGACGTCGAACTCGGTCATTATTTAGGCCTCCTCTCCGCCACCGATGAGGTCGGTGTTCAGGTCGGACTCAAGACCGCTCATCAAGTCACCCAGCTCGGCGGCCAGGGTGTCGATGGCGTTGGCCTCTTCGTCTTCGGTCTTCTTCGCATCAGCGGCCAGGGCGGCGTACAGGGCCTGATCGTCGTCCATGGCGTCGATCTCGTCCTCGCTGATGGGCTGCATGTCGTGGCCCTCAAGCTCGATGTTCAGGCACAGCGACTTCATTTCCTTCACGAGCACCTTGAAGGACTCGGGCACCTCGGGCGCCGGGATGTTCTCGCCCTTCACGATGGACTCGTAGGACTTCACGCGACCCGACGTGTCGTCGGACTTCACGGTCAGGATCTCCTGCAGCACGTTGGAGGCGCCGTAGGCATACAGGGCCCACACCTCCATCTCGCCGAAGCGCTGGCCGCCGAACTGGGCCTTGCCGCCCAGGGGCTGCTGGGTGATGAGGCTGTAGGGGCCGGTCGAGCGCGCGTGGATCTTGTCGTCCACCATGTGGCCGAGCTTCAGGATGTAGGTCTGGCCGACGGTGATGGGCTCGCGGAACTTCTCGCCGGTGCGACCGTCGTAGAGCCAGGTCTTACCGGTGCGGGACAGCTGGGGCACCAGCTCGTCGCGGGCCATATCGCCGTACTTGGCGTGGTTCATATTGATGAGGTTGCGGTTCGCCTTCTCGATGGCATCCGAGATCTCCTCCTCGGTGGCGCCGTCGAAGACGGGCGTGGCCACGTGGATGGGACCCTCGACGACCTCGTCGGTCTGCTCGGCGTCGGACCAGCCCCACTTGGCGGCCCAGCCGAGGTGGTTCTCCAGCAGCTGGCCCACGTTCATTCGGGAGGGAACGCCCAGGGGGTTCAGGATGACGTCGATGGGAGTGCCGTCGGCGAGGTAGGGCATGTCCTCCACGGGCAGCACGCGGGAGATAACGCCCTTGTTGCCGTGGCGGCCGGACAGCTTGTCGCCCTGCTGCACCTTGCGCTTCTGGGCCACGTAGATGCGCACGAGCTCGTTCACGCCGGGAGCCAGGTCGTCGCCGGCGTCGCGGGAAGTGCGGTAGATGCCGATGACGCGGCCGCCGGAGCCGTGGGGCACCTTCAGCGACGTATCGCGCACCTCGCGGGCCTTCTCGCCGAAGATGGCGCGCAGCAGGCGCTCCTCAGCAGTCAGCTCGGTCTCGCCCTTCGGGGTGACCTTGCCCACGAGCACGTCGCCCGGGAACACCTCGGCGCCCACGCGGATGATGCCGTCGGCGTCCAGGTCGGAGATCATGTCCTCGGAGATGTTGGGGATCTCACGGGTGATCTCCTCGGGGCCCAGCTTCGTATCGCGGGCGTCGATCTCGTACTCGGAGATGTGGATGGAGGTCAGCAGGTCCTCGGACACCACGCGCTCGGACACGATGATGGCGTCCTCGTAGTTGTAGCCTTCCCAGGGCATGTAAGCGATCATGAGGTTCTGACCGAGGGCCAGCTCGCCGCCGTCGCAGGAGGGGCCGTCAGCCAGCACGTCGCCGGCCTGCACTTCGTCGCCCTTGCGGACGATGGGGCGGTGGTTGATGCAACCGGACTGGTTGGAGCGCTGGAACTTCGGGATGAGGTACTCGTCGTACTCGCCGTCGTCGTTCAGGATGATGATGGTCTGGCCGTCCACGTAGTCCACCACGCCGGGGCGCTGGGCCACGAGGATCTCGCCGGAGTCCACGGCGATGCGGTGCTCGATGCCGGTACCCACGAGCGGGGCCGTGGGGCGCAGCAGCGGCACGGCCTGACGCTGCATGTTCGAGCCCATGAGGGCGCGGTTGGCGTCGTCGTGCTCGAGGAAGGGAATGAGCGAGGTGGCCACGCTGGTCATCTGGCGCGGGGACACGTCCATGTAGTTCACCTGCTCGGGCGGCACGTCCATGGCCTCGCCGAACACGCCGTTGGTGTCGGTGGTACGGGCGAGCACGCGGGCGGACTTGTGGAACACGCCGTCCTCGTCGGTGTAGCCGAACTCGCGGGTCTCAAGGTCGAAGAGGTCGTTGGCCTGGGCGATGGTGAAGTTCTCTTCCTCATCGGCGGTCAGGTAGTCGATCTCGTCGGTCACCTTGCCGTCGATCACGCGACGGTAGGGCGTCTCGATGAAGCCGTAAGGGTTGATGCGGCCGTAGGCGGCCAGCGAGCCGATGAGGCCGATGTTCGGGCCTTCAGGGGTCTCGATGGGGCACATGCGGCCGTAGTGGGAGGTGTGCACGTCGCGCACCTCGAAGCCGGCGCGCTCGCGGGACAGACCGCCCGGGCCCAGAGCCGACAGGCGGCGCTTATGAGTGATGCCGGCGGCGGGGTTCGTCTGGTCCATGAACTGGGACAGCTGGGAGGAACCGAAGAACTCCTTGATGGCGGCCACGATGGGGCGGATGTTCACCAGCGACTGCGGCGTGATCTCGTCGGGCTCCTGCATGGACATGCGCTCGCGCACCACGCGCTCCATGCGGGACAGGCCGATGCGGAACTGGTTCTGGATCAGCTCGCCCACGGAACGGATGCGGCGGTTGCCGAAATGGTCGATGTCGTCGGTGGCGAAGCCCTCGTCGCCCTCGTGCAGGCCGATGATGTAGCGCATCGTGCGGATGATGTCCTCATCGGTCAGCACCGAGGAGTCGTTCTCCTCGGGGGTGAAGCCGAGCTTCTTGTCCATCTTGTAGCGGCCGACCTTGGCCAGATCGTAGCGCTGGGGGTTGAAGAACAGGCCCTCCAGGAGCGTGCGGGCGCTGTCGATGGTGGGCGGCTCGCCGGGACGGAAGCGCTTGTACAGCTCGATGAGCGACTCTTCCTTGGTGGTGGCGGGGTCGCGGTCCAGGGTGCGCAGCACCATCTCGGAGGAGCCGAGCAGCTCGATGATCTCCTCGCGGGTCTCGGCCAGGCCGAGGGCGCGCACGAGCAGGGTCGCGGGCTGCTTGCGCTTGCGATCGATGCGCACGCTCAGCAGGTCGCGCTTGTCGGTCTCGAACTCGAGCCAGGCACCGCGGGAGGGGATGACCTTCGCATTGTAGATGGTCTTGTCGGAGGTCTTGTCGCGCTCGGCGGCGAAGTACACGCCCGGGCTGCGCACGAGCTGGGACACCACGACGCGCTCGGTGCCGTTGATGATGAAGGTGCCGCGGGGGGTCATGAGCGGGAAGTCGCCCATGAACACCTCCTGCTCCTTGATCTCACCGGTCTCGCGGTTGATGAAGCGGATCTCCACGAAGAGCGGAGCCTGGTAGGAGACGTCCTTCTCCTTGCATTCATCCACCGTGTACTTGGGCTCGCCGAACTCATGCTTGCCGAACTCGACACACATGTCGCCCGTATTGTTCTCAATGGGGCACACGTCGGCGAAGGCCTGAGCCAAGCCTTCATTCTTGAACCACTCGAAACTTTCCGTCTGGATAGCGATCAGGTTCGGGACGTCCATAACGTCCGGAATCTTCGCAAAGCTTCGGCGATCCCTGTAAAGGCTGGTGGGAGCGGATTTTTTTCCTTGAGCCACGAGGCTGTTCCTCCTTCACGTCCATCGCAAATCTGCAAAAAGTTGCAATCCGCTAAACTACTAAAGAAAGAGACCCGAGTCAAGAAAAATTTTTAGCAGCCATGGAAATTTTCTGGAAAATAGGGATGGAGCTGGGCGTTGTTCAGAGCGGTTCTACGACATCCCTCTGCGAGATGCCATCCCCTGCAGCATCTATATGACCCAGTGCCCAAAAGCAACTCTGGCTACCGCACCCTGTGATACCATGCAGCAGTAAAGGACGAACCATGTTTCGCATGTTCCCGAGGATAGGCTATGGCTGGAAACCTCCCATTGAATAACTCTCGAAAAACTACAGCTCGGCTTTTCGCGGCCACGTTCCTGTGCACTGTCGGAACCACTCTTCTCAGCCAGTGGTGCTTCCGATTTTACGAAGTGACCTCCGGAGGGCTTTCGCCTCACTCTCTCTTCGTTGCCGTTGCCAGCGTTCTTATCGTTACAGCCGGACCCCGCCTTTCCGCAGCATTTCCGCCGAAGTATCTCGCTTCTCTGGGCCTGATTGCCATCTTCGCTAGCGCGCTGACTATTGCTTCCGTTCCTTCGTGGGCCCTCGCGGGAAGCGGTGCCACCGTCATCGCAAGCGCTTTCCTTGAAGTAATCGTATGCCGATCGTTGCTCACTCTCCCCAACTCTGCCATGAGGAAAGTGTTCGTAGCGGCAACCGTGGGAGGCGCCCTCATCGGCTCCTATTTTCCCATAGACACTTCGGTCATGCTGTTCGTTGCGCCTGCGTGCATAACGATTGCCGTCGCCCTTGCCGTCCCCCTTTTCGAAAACGGCTCCTCATCACGGGCGGCCGGTACCAGATCCGCCGTACGCGTGCGACGGAGAATCGCCCTCAAGCCCCGACCGACCATTGGGCTCATTATGCTTGCTTTTGTGGCCCACCTAGCCTCGGCCAATGCTGCCGCACTGAGCCCCGAGCAGACGGCCGGCGCCTACATCGCCGCTCTTGCTACACTCTGGTTGTGCGCCATAATTCATGATGACACGAGCCACATATCCCTTATCCGCTGTCTTGTCCTCATTTCCACTATTGTGTGCGTCATGCGCTTATCCGGCAGCTTCAACTCCTACGCAGTGGATTTCGTAGAGACCGCCCTCGGCATTATTGTATGGACAGGCGTCATCGTTGTCGCGCTCGATCTTGCCACTTACGCCGAGACGTCGTTCTCCACTATTATGGGAGCCGTGTATCTGCTGCTTACCGGTCCGGCCACCCTTATCTGCCTCGCAAGCTTGCTCTCCCCCTCTCTGGATAGCTTCCTCCTCTCCAGGTCAACCGATGCTGTTATCGTCTGCCTGCTCGTGTTCTGCGGGCTCTATCTACTCAACGAGCAGAGTCTCGACGGCCTGTTTTGGGGAGCGCACGACGGCAATGGAAAAAGCGGCGAAAACGGGGGCTCTCGCGCAGCATCCGGAGAAGACGAGGCCTCGTTTCCCGGTGCCCCTAACCCCCCAGCACCTTCATTTGCGGTGCCCTCTGGAAGCGAAGCCGTCGATGCCGTCGGCCGCTTGGCGGCCGACGCGCAGCTGACAGCTCGCGAGCAAGAAGTGCTCAGCCTGCTCGCCGAGGGAAGAAGCGCGCCGTTCGTCGCAGAGTACCTCTGCATCGAGCGCAGCACGGCGAAGACCCACATAGCTCGTATTTACGCAAAACTCGGCGTGCACACCCGCCAGGAACTCATTTCTCTCATTCTCAATACGAAAGATGCCGAGAATCTCGCATAGATGACAACAAAATGCCTGGTTGTCTTCTTGTATACACCCATTGGTATGACAGGTCCAAGCGAGCAGTTTCAGCTGTAAATCAATCTAAAGGAAGGTTTTCCGCCCTCCCGGCATGACCTATCGTTCTCTTACCGCGCAACGCCTTACCCCAGGAAACGAAGGCGCGGCGCAAGGAACATCCCAACAGAGGAGGATTACATGATCACGGAAAGCCAACCGTCCATCTCTCGTCGAGGACTGCTCAAGTGGGTCGGAGCTGGGTCGGTCGCCCTGGCTGCAACCGGTGCCCTTTCAGCCTGTTCACCGGCACAAGGCAACCTTGCAAGCACCCAGGGCGATGCGGAAGTCGAGCCCGAATCGGACCTGCAGGAGCGGTATGTCGACCTGCCCGTTGAGGAATCGAGCGCCTACGCCGTCATCGTGGGCGGGGGTGCCGGCGGTCTTCTGGCCGCCTACAAACTGGCCAAGGAGGGCAAAGCGCCCCTGCTGTTAGAGAAAGGCCCCTCGTGCGTCTCTTCCAACCTGGCGACCCTTTCCGGTCCTGCCGCCTGCAATACCTCGAACCAGAAAGCCAGCGGCATCACCATCGCCACCGAGCGGGCGCTCTACGACCACTATGTGGAATGGGCCCGCGGCTCGGCTAACACCAAACTGCTGAAGAACCTGCTATCCAACAGCACCGAGGCCTTTGAGAGCCTCGTCGATTGCGGCCTGCATTTCTACAACTACGTGGAGTACACGGGGGATCCGCAGTACGGCGAATCACTGAAGTGGGCGCCCCTACACAACTTCGTGGAAGTGGGTGAAGAGCGCATTTCGCCCATCGTGAACGCCATTGAAGCCATGGGCGGCTCGTTCATCTACAACTGCGAGGCCACCGAAGTCGTGCTTGAGGACGGGGCCATCGTCGGCGTGAAGGCCATTCGCGACAACAATACGGTGTTGTCCATCGACACCAAGGCGGTGTTTCTGGCCACGGGCGGCTTCGGTGCCAGCGAGGATATGGTGCACGACCGCTTCCTCGGTGTGCCGCTCGTCAACATGGGCACACCCACGAATTCCGGCGATGGCATCCGCATGGCAGAGGCGGTCGGCGCAGTCTGCGAAAACTATTACGCGCTCATCAGCAATGAGATTTGCGGCGCCAACCAGAAGCACGGCAGCGCCATGTACGATGCCGATTGGAACCTCAACAACGAGAATCTGTGCTTCGCCATTTACGGCGGCCTCATGGTAGATGAAACCGGCGAGCGCTTTATGAACGAACAGAACATGGCTTTCGACCCGCTAGTGCACAGCGGCCAGGCAGGTTTGAACAACGGCAACTACTATGTGCTCGTCGATGGAGAGTACTACGACGCCTGTGTGGTCGAAGGCGTGTACAAGCACCTGGGTGAGCCCGACTGGAACTTCGGCCGCGAGATGTTCTACCCCGTGCTGAGCCATGCCCCCGAGCAATTCGAGGCGGCCGTGAGCGAAGGCTGGGCCGTCAAGGGCGACACCATCGCCGAGTGCGCCGAGGCCTTCGGCCTGGAGAACTTGGAGGAGACGGTGAAGCGCTACAACGAGTTCTGTCAGAGCAAGGAAGACGCCGATTTCGGCAAGGACCCCATGTTCCTCACCGAAATCAAGGACGGCAAGGGCTATTACCTCTTCGAGTACCAGTCGGCCTATTGGGCCACCCTCGGCGGCATTCGCACCAATGACCGTCTGACCGCGCTGGATGCCGACAACAGGCCCATCGACGGCCTGTTCATCGGCGGCCTCAACATGGGCAGCGCCTTCTGCCGCCCCTACTACGACATCCCCGGCACGGCATGTGGACTCTCCATCGCCTCGGGCGTGACGGCAGCGAAAGAAATTATCCAATACTTGGAAGGTTAGGCCCCTCCCATCAGCCCCTCTCTTGCCAGGTCTTATACAGCAGGGGATCGGAAGCCACCTTCCGATCCCCTGCTCATGAAGCGGGAGGCGATCCTTCCGCACGTGAAGCCTTGCTCTACCCCACCATCGAGCGCACGGCGTCGATGCGCTGCTGGATTCCCTCACGAAGGTAGTCGAGGCGCCAGCGGGACAAGTCGCCCTCCGCAAGGATCGCACAGGCCGCTTCGGGGAAACCGTCCAAGGCCGCCATATCAAGCCAATCCGTGGCCAATGCATACATGAGTTGCCGATTCGGGCGGTCGTTGAACGGCCGCGAGGAAAACTGGTAGTCGCCGCGGGCCACCGCGCCCTCATCCTTGTCGTACCACAGACTGTTCCCCGTATCGAACAACGGAGCGAAGCGCCAGGCGAGGTCGTCGATGTTACGGATGAGCCCGAAGTTGCGCAGATGGCGGTCGGTATTGGCCAGAATGCCATCGCACAGAATCATCTTCGCCAGGCATTCCTCGGCCTGCTCTTGCGGTATGCCCACATTGCCGCAGGCGCGAACCACAGTATCGTAAGGCGTTTCCCCCTGTCTGCGACGCTCGGATTCGACAACCGCGCTCATGGGCACGTACTCCTCGTTAGGCGCGAGGAAGCACGGGCAAGCGCTTACGACGCCGAGCCCTTCGATCGACAGGACCTCATAGGGGACATAATCGACCGGAGGCAAAAGGCGCCTATGCAGCTCGCTCGCCACCACCTCGTTGTAAACCTGCTGATCGGTCCAGGGGATATGCCCCTTGAGAAGGATGCGCTCGTCACCTCGGCAAATCCATCTTTTCGGCAGAACGCCTTCCGACGTGTTGTCGGGAGACGAGAGGCCCACCTCTGCGAGCCACTCGTCCCATGCACCCTCGGCCGCGCCGAAGTCGTTTTGGAAGTAATTAACCTCCTCCCATCGCACGTTTTGACCTGCGGGACGAATCCAATACTGATCGGAAAGCGAGAGACCGAGATTGCGAAACGGTATCTGGGAGGGCTCTTCCAGCCCAAGAGAGCGCAGCTTCTCATCCATACCTGCCCGAGACCCGGGGATGCTGCGATGCAGCCACCACTCCTTAAGACCGGAGGCGCTGCCACGGCCCGTTCGCGATACGGTGCCCAAAGGAGCTCGCCTGGCGTCGATCACCTCCCCCGGCTGAAAGGAATCGGTCTGATCGTGATAGGTGAATTCCATGACCTCGTAGGGGCCGTTCATGAGAAGATAGGTCGCCCCCGCCCAGGGGCGTCCCTTCTTCGGGGGCGCCGCCTTGGAGGCAGAGACCGACTCGTCTCGTACGCGCCAACTGCCATTGACCTTAATTCCCTCGAGGGCCCCGCTCTTGATGCGCTTATGCACTGCCTGGACGGAAATGCCCAGTTCATTTGAGGCCTCTCGTATGCTCATATCCATTACCGCATTCACCGCCTTTCATGGTTTCAAATTATAAAGGTTTAAAGATAACGGTGTAAAGGTTTAAATACAGTGGTTTAAAGGTTTAAACTTCGCCCCCGTCTTCCCCTTGCGTCAAGGGGGCTTGACCTTTGCGCTGCGTCATGGCCCACGCTGCAGGGCACAGACAGCGAATGCGACGAAGGGAAAGCCCTGGCAACGGGCGACAAGGCAGCCGCCTCCCAGGGCGGCCCTGCCAGAAGACGCAAAACGGGCCGGGAAGTTCGCCCTCCCAGCCCGTTCGGTTCGCGCAGCGCCATTCGCCACTGTGCGGCGCGTGGCCTTGAGCGTTAGCCTCGTGCGGTAGCGATTGCCACCCGTTGCAAGCGGCGCGGGAGCTGATGCCGCCCCGTCGCTCGCTAGTGTGTGGTCCTGGCTGTTAGTTCCCCGCGGCCCGGGCGGCCTCGTAGGCTTCCACAAGTTTCTTGGTCACGTCGGCCGGCGCGGCCTCGTAGCCCTCCAGCGTGAGGCTGTAGGAGCCCGATCCGCGGGTCATACTCCGCAGATCCTTGGTGTAATTGATCACCTCGGCGTAGGGGGCGCGCATCTTGATGATGGTCTCGCCGGCCGCAAAGCCCGCGTCGGTACCGACGATGCGGCCGCGACGGGTGGAGATGTCGCCCATGATGGTGCCGGCGTACTCCTCCCCCACGGTCACCTCCATGGTGGCCCAGGGCTCCAGGATGATGGGACCGGCCTGCTCGCAGCAGGCGCGGAAGCCGATGCGGGCCGCGGTCTTGAAGGCCATCTCGTTGGAGTCGACGGAGTGGTACGAGCCGTCGAACACGGTGCACCGAATGTCCACCATGGGGTAGCCGGCGAGAAAGCCTTCTTCCATGGCCTCGCGCACGCCCTTATCGACAGCGGGGATGAGGCCGTTCGGGATGGCGCCGCCCTTGATCTCGTCCACGAACTCGTAGCCCTCGCCGGGGATGGGGACCACGCGCAACCAGCAGTCGCCGAACTGGCCGGCACCACCGGTCTGCTTCTTGTGGCGACCCTGGGCCTCGGCCTGGCGCGTGATGGTCTCGCGGTAGGGAATGCGCACGGGCACAAGGCGCGCCTCCACGCCGGACTGGTCCTTCAGGCGGTTCAGCAGCATCTCCACCTGGGCCTCGCCCATGGCATGGATGATGGTCTGGTGGGTATCCTCATCGCGGGTGATGCGCAGGGTGGGGTCGGCCTCGGCGGCGCGGGCGAGGAAGGTGCCCAGCTTGTCCTCCTCCTTCTTCGACACCGCCTCGATGGCCACGGGGTACAAGGGCTCGGGCAGGGGCAGAGGCTCGATGGCGATGGTGCCCTCGCAGGACAGGGTGTCGCCGGCGCGCACGTCGTTCAGCTTCGGCACGACCACAATGTCGCCGGCCTTCGCGCTCTTCACGTCCATGGACTCCTTGCCCATCATCACCTGAATCTTGCCCAAACGCTCCTTCTTGCCGGTACGCCCGCAGACCAGCTCCAGGCCGGGCTCCAGGTAGCCGGAGATCACCTTCAGGAAGGTGAGGCGCCCCACGAACGGGTCGGACACGGTCTTGAAGGCGAAGGCGCAGGGAGGCTTCGTCTCGTCGATGCGCACGGTGACGTCGTCGGCCATGCGGAAGCGGCCGTGGCTCTTCGGATGCGGGAAGTAGGTGCAGATATCCTCCATGAGGCCCTGCACGCCCTGCATGATGATGGTGCTACCCACGAACACGGGGATGATGAGCTCCTGGGCGATGGCCTTATCAAGCAGGCCCTCCAACTCCTCCTGAGTCAGCTGCTCTTCGCCATCGAGGTACTTCATCATAAGCTCGTCGTCGGCCTCGGCCACCAGATCGCACAGCTTATCACGGGCGATGCGGGCTTCCTCCTGGTACTTCTCGGGCAGCGTGTCCACCGCTTCCACGCGCTCGCCGCCGTCCTCGAAATAGCGGGCCTCCATGCGGATGATGTCGATGACGCCCTGGAACTCCTCGGCTTGGCCGATGGGGATGGTCACGGCGCCCAAGCGGCCGCCGAAGCGGGCGTGCAGCAGCGCCATGGCGGCGTCGAAGTTGGCGTTCTCGCGATCGATGTGGTTGATGTACACCGCGCGCGACAGACGCATGTCCTCGGCCTCGCGCCACAGCTTCGTCGTCATGACCTGGGGACCGTCGACGGCGTCCACCACGAACAGGGCCATCTCGGCGGCCTGCATGGTGGCCAGCGTGTCGCCGATGAAGTCGGGGTGGCCGGAGGTGTCCAGCACGTTGATCTTGTAGTCCTTGTAGGGGATGGGGGCGATGGAGGTGGAAATGGTGAACTTGCGCTTGATTTCCTCGGGATCGTAGTCGAGGTACGACTTGCCGTCGTGCGTCGTGCCCATGCGCGGCGTCTTGCCGGAAACGAAGAGCATGGCCTCGGCCAGCGAGGTCTTACCGGCGCCATCCTGTCCCACAAGGACGATGTTTCTGACGTGTTCGGGAGCCGGAGCTGCCATGAGCGACCACCTGCCTTCCAGATAGAGGGCGCTCGCGCCCCGTGCGCGAGCGTTCCCAAGCGGCGCGGGCGCAGGCCCCACCGCAGGCGAGTACCTTCCTGTCGCACGCCTCGAGCTGCGCGGAAGCCCCTGACGAGCGGAAACCGGCACCTGTGGCCCGGCGTTCCCGCTGCTCTTGCGACATCCGCCAACCCCTCCGCTTACTGACACTGTGACAGCGAGCGGCTCTCTTCGACCGGCGAGCGGCATTTTGGCGTTGGATTCATCTTAGCAAAACCCTTGGCCCCCACGGCCCGCACCTGCCCGATATTTTCCCCAACTTTTCAGCGTGGCCGAGGGCGCGCGGAGGGCGCCGTGGCGAGGCGCGACACTCCGGGAAAGTCGCAGGGGTAGGGGGCGGGGCGGGATGCGGGCGAGATGCGAGCGCGGTATCGGCAGGATGCGGGCGAGATGCGAGCGCGGTATCGGCGGGACACGGGCGAAATCGCATAGGGTCTCACGCAGGACGGCGGCGAGGCCTGCGCGCGATTGTGGGTGACGCGGTAACGGCGTGCGGCATGACCTCAGTACGCCGTTCCCGCGACAAAAGTACGACTGCGAGCCTCTAAGCTAGAGCATCCCTCCCAGAAAGGATTCCCATGTCCAAGCTCCTCCTCTTCGGCCCCACCGCCTTGGAATTCTACGAAACTGTGGCCGATCTCAACTTCGAGAGAACCTTCCTTTCTGCGGGCGACGCCGGCGCCCTCATGCCGACCACCAAAGCCCTCGCCTTTTTGCACCGGCAACTCCCCCACCTAAGCCGTCCCGCCCATGTCACCGTGCTGGACAGGGATCATCGTCGACAAAAGGACGCACGATGCCACACCGCTTCCCCATCGCTCGCCGCCATGCCCCTCTTCCGCATTGGCGACGGCATCCTCGTGCCCCTCCCTGAAATCGCCCTCGCCCAAGCATCCCGCGGGCTCTCCGTCGTCGAGGCGGCCCAGCGAGGTAGCTTGCTCTGTTCCGCGTTCTTCAAGAAGGGGGAGCCTGCGTCCCTGAAGACACGCACGCCCCTCACCCTGCCCTCCGCCATTGAGGAAGCCAGCCGCCATTGCAGTGATATTCCCGGGTGCAGAATTACCCGGAGCGCCATTCCGTGGATGCTGTCCCACTGCGCTTCACCCCGGGAAATCGCTTTGGGACTCGTGCTGTCCCTGCCCGTGCGCTTGGGCGGCTACGGCCTCCCAAAACCCGCACCGAATTTCCCCATTGCCCTGGGCCTGCGCACGCGGAACCTGGCAGACAGGGGTTATTACGTCGCCGACTTTTGCTGGCCCGAGAGACGGCTGGTCGTAGAATACGACAGCGACACCTTCCATCTCTCATCGGACCAGCACTACCATGATGTGGTGAAACGTACGACGCTTGAGGCTATGGGCTATCGCGTCATCACCGTTTCGCGACGCCAGCTGAACAGCCCCGCCTAAATGGACAAAGTGGGCGCCCTTATCGCCAAAGCTCACGGACGAGACTTCCGCTTCCGCGTTCACGACTTCAAAAGCCGGCAAGCCTCCCTCTGGACAGTTCTGGGACTGACTCCGCACTGAGAAAAACCGTCAAGATTGAGGGGTTTGGTATGCCAGAATTGCAGGGTTGGGTACATGCGAACGACAAAAGCCCAGGTCGGAATTGGCCGCAGTGGCGTCTCGCGATACCCAACCCCCAAATCTTGCCGGAAAACTCGATCGGTGCGGCAAAAACCAGGGGTTGGGTATCGCGAGCGGCCGGGGCCATGGGAGCCAGGGGTTGGGCATCGCGCGATTCTCAAGTTGGAACCGGCGTGCGTCCCCGTGGCGCGGTGCAGGCTGCACCCGCGCGAGGAGCGCCGCGTGGTCTCGCATGCTCAGAGCATCATCGACTCCGGCGGCGCCCACGGGAGGGACGCAGGCTGGAACCGGCGTGCGTCCCCGTGGCGCGGCGCAGGCTGCTGCCGCGCGAGGGACGCGCATCGACTCCGACGGCGGCCGCGGCCGCTCCGGCGTGCGTCCCTACAGTTCTCCGATGATGCGGGCGGTGCGGGCGGCGCACTCAGCCTTGGCCCGCTCCAGGTCGATAGTGGGCCACTGCTCCTGGCGACCCGCCGGGGTGTCGTCGGCCCGATAGATGACCTCGCCATCGCACATCGTCAGCACCACGTCGGCGCCGTCGCCAGCGTACACCAGGTTGTACACAGGGTCGGGCGCTGGGCACCACTGGGGGCCGGTCGTGTCCAGCACGCACAGGTCGGCGCGCATGCCCTCGGCCAGCACGCCGCAATCGTCGCGCCCCTGGGATCGGGCGCCGACGCGCGTCGCCGAAGCCAGCGCCTGCTGGGGCGTGACCGCCGTGGGGTCCAGCGTGGCGCCCTTGTAGATGAGCGCCTGAAGGTACATGTCGTGGAACAGGTTGTGGTTGTTGTTCGAGGCCATGCCGTCAGAGCCCAGGCACACGTTCATGCCCCGGCGCAGCATCTCGGGAATGGGGGCGAAGCCGCTGCCGAGCTTCAGGTTGGACGCGGGGTTGTTGGCCACGAACACGCCGCGGGCCTGGAGGATGTCCAGGTCGCGCTCGTCCACCCACACGCAGTGGGCCGCCGTCACCGGCACATCGAAGATGCCGATGCCGTCGAAGTACTCCACTGGCGAGAGGCCGCCATGGCGCTCGCGGCACTCGCGCACCTCCTTCTCGGTTTCCGAGAGGTGGATGTGCAGCCGCAGATCGGTGCCGCGCACGATATCGAGAATGTCTCGGCACACCGTTTCCGTGGACAGGTACTCGGAATGGATGTTGTAGTCGATGCGGATGCGCCCGTCACCGGCCCCGTGCCAATCGGCCACCAGGGCCTCCATCTGGGCGCAGATGGGATATTCCGCGTAGGGCTTCTCCTCGAAGGCCACGAGCCCCTCGCACATGTTGGCCTTCATGCCTGCTTCCAGCACCGCCTGGCAGCGCCCCTCGCTGGCATAGTACATGTCCGAGAAACTCACCACGCCGTAGCGGGCCATCTCGGCGCAGGCGAGCACCGTGCCCCAGTAGCAGTCCTCGGCGGTCATTTTGGCCTCGAAGGGAAAGCACTTCTCTTCGAGCCAGCGCTGAAGCGGCAGGTTCTCAGCGAAACCGCGCAGAAGCGTCATGGGGGAATGGGCGTGGGCGTTGTAGAGCGCCGGCATGAGCAGCTTGCCACAGCCGTCGTAGATCTCTCCGAACGTGGCGGCCACGGCCGGCTCGGGGGCCTCCTCGCTCACAAGGGCGATGCGGCCGTCGCGCACGCCAACCCAGCGATGGGATTGCACGGCGAAGTTCTCGTCCAGGATATCGATGTCGGCGAAGAGCATGGCAGGCCTTTCTCGGGGGATGGAAGCACGGAACTAGAGGGAGAAGATGCTGGGGGCGAGATACCAGCTGTCATTGATCTTGATGATGCGATAGGCCGTGGGGAAGGCCTCGGCGGCCTCACCACCGGCAGCGACGGGGGCTTCGCCGGCAGCAGCGTCAGAGGCGCCGGCCCCCTCCGCGGCGGAAGCGGAATCCTCAGCCTCGGGAGCAGCGCTGCCCTCGCCCGCAACGTCGGCGGCAATCATCGGCTGGGCATTCACCACATAGGCGGCCTGGAGGAAGCGCTCGAGGCCGACGTCCTTGAAGCGGGCCTCAAGGGACTGGATCTCCTCTGGCGAGCAGGCGTCGCCCTGCACGAGGATGAATCCCTCGGGGGCCAGCGTCGCAGCCAAGGCAGCCACCTCGGGATCAGTCAGGCGCTCGATGAGGGCTGCGGGAGAATCGGCGCCGAGGGAAGCGGTCCAGGCGCTCAGATAGTCGGCAGGCAGGAAGCTCAGGGCGCTGCGCACCCACTGGGCCTGGGCCGACGGATCGTCCGGAGCGGCGAGGGCACGGTTCAACCCCGGGGTGATGGCCGCGAGCAGGTCATCGGCAAAGGCGTAGCCGGCGCCCTCGGAAACGATGGGCCCCGCCGTCGGCACCGCTTCGCCGTCTTCGACCGCACCTTCTGCAGCAGCCTGGCCGTCGCCCTCGGACGCCGCATCCCCGTCGCCGGAGGCCTCGGCGCTCTCCCCGACCGAAGCCTCTACTGCCGGGGCTTCAGCCGGAGCCGAGGGCGTCATGCGGCCCATGAGCAGCGGCACCGCCACCACGCACGCGATGACCGCCACCAGCCCCACCAGAGCCGCCAGCAAGGCCGGACGCGGCGCACGGCCCTCATCGGCCTGAGCAGCAGCGCCGCCACCAGACACGGAGGCTTCGACGGCCCCAGCGGCGCCTTCAGCCGGAGGCTCGACCGGGACGACATCCTCGGCCGGGGCAACGTCCTTAACTGGGGCAACATCCTTAACCGGAGCAGCGTCCTCAGCCAGAGGCTCCACGGGGACGGCAGGGGCACTGTCGCCGAGCGGCTCGGTCGGCGGCTCGCAGTTCGATGCTTCGCTCGGGTACTGCTCGGTCACGGGATGCTCCTTTCGGGGAACGCCTCAGGCGAAAATACACTGGGCCAAGGATACCCTATAAACGGGGGAGCGGCCCTGCGGACCGCTCCCCTCCTCGCTTAATCTAGACGATCAGCCGGACACTCCGAGATGCCTTCGCTGCCATGGGCTAGATGGTGATGTCAACCCAGCGCTCGGCCTCCTCCTCTTCACGGCGACGCAGCCGCGAGAGAATGATCATCATAGCCGCCAGGCCCGCCAAAGATGCCAGGATGAAACGCAGCAGCGAGGTAGGATCGCCGGTCTGGGGCAGCAGCTTGTGCGTCACCTTCGCCAGCCAGTCCTTCTGGAAGATCTCCGTCATCCAGTCGTCCTCTTCCTCGGGATCGGGGTCGGGCTCCACATAGTAGCCCGGATCCACGGCCCGTCCGGCATCGCGCGTCCACTGCTGGGGGGCGAGCACCTGATAGGCGACACCATAGGCATTGGGCGCTCCGCGCGGGCTCAGTACGCCGAGCGGCTCGCTGATGCCCACGTTGTCGTCCACGTCCTCGCCACGGAGGTTCATGTGGGCCACGTCGTTGTCGAGGTTGTCATCCTCGCCCACATTCAGCGGCACCCACTCCGCATCCGACGGCTTCTCCATGCGCACGCGGTACACATAGGGGCGGCCGTAGCCATCCACCGCCGGCAATCCGGCGAAGGCATAGCCGCCCTCCAGGTCGGTCTTGGTCGCGGCCACGCGCTCCCAGACGCCCTCGGAAAGCACGCCGTCATCCTGGTTGCGGTCGAGATCGGCCGCCGGATCGGGCACATCCATGTCCAGCAGCTTCTTGAGCCGCGCCGAAGCCTGGGCATCCTCGTCGTCGCCATCGCCCTCGTCGGGGGTATCAGCATCCCCGTCGTTCGGGGCGTCGTCGCCGGCATCCTCCCCGCTGGAGGCGCCCCCGTTGTCGTCGCCATCGACATTGCCATCGCTTGCATCGCCGGCCCCATCGTCGAGACCGTACACGCGGGTGACCCACGTCAGGGCCGCTCTGGCGACCAGGCCATCGGCACCAGCATCGCCGTCGAGGCCTGTGCCGTCGTCAACGTCGCCATCGCCGTCGGGATTGGCGCCATCGTCAGGATCGGTGCCGTCATCGCCCGCGCCGCCACCGTCCCCATCGGGATCGGCGGGATCCTCATCGTCGCCCGGCGTGCCGGGAACCTCGTCCCCATCGGGATTCGGCGACTCATCCACGGGCGGCTTCGCGCCGTCCACGATCCAAGCGATATCCAGATAGCGCTTCGTTCCCTGGAGCGGGTTGCCCTCAGCATCCAGGTCGCTACCCGGAGCACCGTCGGTGATGCGGCTCATCCAGCCCGCATCCACCGCATCGGCAAAGGTAGCCACCGAGCGCTCCAGCACCACCTCCGCATCAATCACGAGCTCGTCGTCCTCGGCCTGGAGGCCGTCCTTATCGGCGTCCTTCCATACCCAGCCGCTCACGCTCGTGCCCGCGAAGGGAATGAGGCCGGCATCGTTGAAGTGGCTCGACCGCGACCCGAGCGTGGACCAGCGCAGCCCATCGGGGCCGTCCACCTTGGACTCCTCGGCATCGGCATCGTCGGCGGCCATGGCGAGCACCATAAGACCGTCAACGGCCACCTCGCCCTCGGGATCGAGGCGCGTCGTGGCCTCGTCGAGATCGGAGTCGGTCTCGATATCCTCGCCGTTGTTCAGACCCGTCACGGCGAAGCCGCGCGGCATATCCACCACGTTCACGCGGTAGCCGTAGACCACCGTCTGCTCGGCATTGCCGATGACGCGTACCTCGGTAGCGGGCAAGTCGTTGAACTCGTAATAGCCCTGCGGGTACTCGATAACCTGCTCCTCGCCAAGGAAGTCCTTCACGCGGCGCTCGAAGTACCCAGTGGTCACTACCCGGCAGGTGCTCGCCTGCTCTTCGGCGGAGAGATATACCGTGGCGCCGCCCGGCTGCACCACATTGCCCTGGGCATCCACGAGGCGGTTGAAGTCGCGGTCGAAGACCCATTGGCCCTCTTCCCCGTCATACCAGTAGCGGGTCAGCTCCACCGTGGCGCCGACGATGCCGGCCTCTCCCTCCTCGCGCAGCCCGTTGCGGTTGCCATCGTTCCACACGGTGCCGGAGACGGTATTCAGATTCGGGGCCTTCGCGCCGGCGTCGAGCACCGTTCCGCTGGGAGCGGGCACGTCGAAGGCAACCTTCTTGTCATCGGCATCGTCATCGTACTGGGAGCCGAACACGGAATCCGGCTTGTTAGTGCTCTCGCGGCTCAGGTAGGCATAGCCATCGTCGATGGTCATACCGTTGCGGTAGGTGATGGCCTGGCGCAGGGTAAGCGCCCCCTCCTCGCTGCGGGTGAGGTCGGAGTCGGGGCCGCCCACATGGAAGCGGGACATCACGTAGCCGTTGTTCAACTCTGCCATGTAGACGCGGTAGCGCGTCTGGAACACCTCGTCGGCGGCACCGGGCACACCGTAATCCACCAAATCGCCCGCCGCGTCCTTCTGCACGTAGCACTGGAGGGCGCCAAAGCGGTAGCCGCCATCGGCACCGGTAGTGGTGGAGAGCGATCCGGGAGGCGCCGGCTTTACGGAACCCTGACGGTTCTCGGGGGTGTCGGGCAAGCCCTCGGGCAGGTAGCCGTTGGAGTCGCCCACCTTGTCGGCGGGGGTGCGCACGGCCCACACCTCGGTTCCGCCGGGATCGGGGAAGACCACAGCGTCGCCGGCGCGAACCGCAGAAGCCCGGACCGTCTCGGCCTCGGGTCCTTCAGGGCCGTTCGGGTCGCCGGCCGCCCGCAAGCGGGCCACCAGCTGGTAGTCCGTGCGCTGGGCCAGCCCCTCGATGGAGACGAACCCGGCCTCGTCGGCCACCGCCCAAGAGCCGTGGGCCGCGATCTCAGCCGCCGTGGCTCCCTCGGGCACCGCTGCGTACTCCCAGCCGTTCCAGTCGGGACCGGCCTCAACGTCGGCAATGGCGTCGTCGCCGACCTCCTTCCACCACCGCTCGCGCTCTGTGAAGGCAACCGCCACGGCAGTCACATCCACATCACCCTCGGCAAAGGGCACGCCGGCCACCGCCGTGGCCCCGCGGGTAGCCACGTAGAAGGGCTGCTTGCTCGTCACCAAGTTGCCATCCCGATCCTGCTGGCGGCAGATAACGCCGTACTGGGTGTGCGGCTTGATCTCGATAGTGTGGGTCGTTCCATCGAGAGCCGTCACAGTCATACCGTCGCGGAAGCGACCCGGATACTTGTCCTCCCAGGGGAACACCGTGACGAAGTCGGCATCTTCCGCATCGGCCAGCCACAGCGGCTGCCAGTCGCCGTTGCCGTCGGTGTAGCCGAAGCCCTCGATGGAGTATTGAGTGTTGTCGGTCACGTGGCGCACGCTCACAGAGCTATCGGTAGCGGTCAGATCGCCCGGATGGGGGTCGTCCACCGGATTGCCGAAGGCCGGGTTGTGCACCCACGCCCCGGCTCCGCCAGCAGCCTTGGGATCGTAGTACTCCTGAGTCAGGTAGATCGTCTCGCCCACGAGCGGGTCTTCCAGGGGAACGAGCTTGTCCGGCTGCTCCTCGCCATCGCCCTCGTTGCCGCTCCCCTCGCCTTCGCCGTTGGCCCCATCGCCCGCAGCGTCGTCGCCCTCGGCACCGTCGCCTGCGGTGCCATCGCCTGCGGTGCCATCATCCTGCTCCGAGCCGTCTTCCTCCGTCTCGCCGTCGATGGCCTTGTAATTGCGAATGCCGTCATAGTTGGCATCGTCCCACGCCACGCCGGAGATGACCGCCGTGCCGAAGGGGCCGAAACCGCCGTTCATGCAGTCGGCATCGCGGATGGTGGACAGGTCGAAGGCCATACCGTTGGCCCCCACGTAGTACGCGGGATCTGTCGCGCCCACCGGATCGGCATCGGTCGTCGCCCGATCGGCCAGAACCAAACGGCCATCGAGCACCGATTTCTCCTCATTCTGGATGTTCACTTCGCTCAGGGTGATAGCGTAGTAGTCTTCGCTGTAGCCGGCATCGTTGGCCAGGCGGTCGTTCAGCACAGTCGCGTCTCCGGGACGGTGCACCTTAGAGGCCGCCGCGCTCACCGGCTCGTCGCCGTCATCGGACAGCAGGCGGGTCACCGGCATGCCGCGCACGGTGCCGTCCTGGCCCGCGCGGCCCTCCACCTGCAACGTGTAGCCGAGCAGATACCACTCGTCCCAGTCGTCGGTCACGAGCACGTCATCGTTGCCCTCGTCGTTGCCCGCCTTCACGTTGCGCGTCGCCGCGGGCAGGTCGTCGAAGGCGAAACGACCCTCGGCGTCGGTGATGGCCCGCACGGTGCCGTTGGGTTCGGGCACCCATTCGTAATGGTAGCCGGCCATAGGCTGGCCCGCGGCATCCCGGGCCTCGATGGCGCCGGCTGACGCCGGCCACGATCCCTCATCGCCGGCAACGGGATCATCGCAGGCGCATTGGTCGTCGGCCACCAACTTGAGGCCCCAGGCCCGCAGGTACACGTGCTTGCCCGCCAACTTCGGCTCGTCGACCTGGTTGATGCCATCGTAGTTGCCGTCCTGGAACAGCACACCCTCGATGGTGGCGGTCTTGCGCTTCAACAGGGCCGCGTCGTTATAGGCGCGATCGCTGCCGGCACCCAGGTCGTAGCGAGCGCTCACAGCCGCTTCCCCGACCGCCGATGCCGCGGGCAGCGCCGCCAGAGCGCGGGCCACCGTCGCGGCGGCACCGCGGGAGGCGCCCCGGGAAGCGGGCTTCTTCTGGGCCAGGGCCTCGTCTAGAGGCAGCAGGCCCTTGTCTTGGTTGTCGTTGTTGGACGGGTTGCCCTCAGTCAGGTTGCCCAGCACCGAGCTCTCGTCTTGGCGGTTCAACAGCACATCGTACTCGTCAGCCTGCATGAGATTGGCATTGACGTTGATGAGGTCGGAGTCCTGAGTGAAGTTGTCCTTCTGCTGGTACTTCGCAATCATCCAGGCCCGCTGCTTGAAGCCGGCATCGGTGTAGCGCACCTTGTAGCCGTAGATGATCTTCTCGCCGTTGGCCCCCGCCCGCTGGGTGGGCAGATCCTCGAAGCGGTACACGCCCGAGCGCACCACCGGATCGCCTCCCTCGACCACCGGGGCGTACTCCTGCACTTTCGTGTACTGCACGTGCTGGGGGTCGCTGCGCCAGGCCGTCGTGGTGTTCTGGTCGTAGTAGTCCGGATCGGCGTTGCCGTCGGTCCAGCCCTCGCCGGGCAGCGCCCACTCGGGGTCGCGCACCCAGTTGCCGTTCTCGTCGGGAATATAGCGCTCCAGGGTCACCCGGGCGTTGTTGATGCCGTCCTCGCTGGCATTCTCGTCATAGACGGTGCCGTCGCGGTAGGCGGTGCCGTCCACAGCCTCTTCCGGCTCGTAGACCACCGGCTCCTCGATGCCCGTGAGCTCGTTCGCACGCATCACCGGGGTCTCGGCACCAGCGTCGTCCACGGCGTACAGGTGAATCAGGCCGTCGGCCTCCAGACGCGAGAGCTTCACCACGTCGCCCTTCATAAGGGGAGCGCCCTCTCCGTCGCCGTCGGTCGGCGTGATGGCCTCGTACACCGTGATAGTGCCGTCCTCAGCGTACTCGATGAGCAAGGGCACGAGCCTCTCCGGATCCGCGGGATCCACGGCATGCACCACGGGCAGGCCCGTGGCCTCGTCAACCGATTGCACGCCGTCGTTGTCGGCATCGTTCCAGAAGATGCCCACGATGTCCTGGGTCGGCGGCGGCAGCTCGCCCACATCGCCGGCCTTCACGGCATCGGCGCCCGTGGCATAGTCGCGAGCATCCATCCAGTCGAAGGTAAGCCGCCCGTCCAGATCGTTCTGGAAGTCAGTGGCGGCAATAGTCTCCTGAGCCGTGGCGCTGCGATCCTTGCCCTGGGCGGCCAGGATGATCTGGCCTTCCAGCATCTCCTGGCGCTGACCGAGGTAGCGCTTGGGAGCCACGAGAGGCGCGCCGTCGGCATCCGCGCCCTCCTCGGCCACGAAGGCTTCGCGACCGATGATCGGGTAGTGCTCGGTGATGCCCAGATTGTCCGGCAAATCGGAATCCACAGCCAGGGCCCGCTCATCGGTCCCCTCGTGGTAGCGGGTCATCATCCAGGCGCCCTCCTCGGGCAAACCGTAATGATCGCGGTCGTAGTTCTCGGTGAGGCGGTCCAGCTTCACGCGGTAGCCGGCCAGGTACTGCTTGCCGGCATCGTCGGTGTAGGCGCAGGGCAGGTTATCGAAGCGGTAGATGCCCTCATCGTTGGTGCGCACAGCTACCGTGCCGTCGGCCACGACGGCGTCGGCGGTATCCCAATCGCCGGTCACCAGGGGATGGTCGCCGTCGCGCAGCGTCGTGTATATATCAGTGCCGAAGTCCTCGTTGCGGAACCAGTGACTCGTGTCATAGCTGGCCGAGATCTTCCCGGACAGGTTCAAGGTATCGTAGTCGAAGTCGTCGGTGAGGAAAGCCGGGGCGCTGTCAGGGTTCACCGCATCGGGATCGTAGTACCACTGCTCCAAGGTGACGGTCTGCCCCTTGAGACCCTCCTCCACGAGCTTGGTCGTCGTGGAGCCGTCGGGCAGCGACACCTCCTCGGTCGTCTTCATATCCTGGAGGCCGTCGTAGTCGGCATCGCGCCACACGCGGCCGGTGAGCGAGCGGGTGGGCACCGGCAGCTCGCCGGCATCGCCGCCATCGTAGCGATCGGCCCGCGCCCGCATGATATCGAACACCACCGAACCGGTCGCTTCGCTGATCACCTGGTTGTGGGGCACCGTGACCAGGGTGGTCTTGTCGGCAGCCAGGGTAGCGGCGGCATCCTTGGGGGCCGCGAGGATGATCTGACCGTCCTCGGCGCGCGTCCCCTCGTCGATGGCGTTCTCGAAGGCCTCCTCGCGACCGGTGAGCGGGTAGGGTACCACGGTGTCGGCCGGAGTCGATCCGAGACCATCGTCGATATCGGAATCGCTCGCAAGGGCGCCCTCGTGGTAGCGGGTCATCATCCATGGAACGCGGGACACGATGTTGCCCGCGCCATCGCGCACGTCGGTCTGCTCCAGCCCGTTCAGGGTCAGGCGATAGGAGGCCAGGTAGAAGGCACCGGTATCGTCCACATAGGCCGTGGGCAGGTTCTTGAAGCTGTAGAGGCCGTCACCATTGGTGGTCAGGGTCACGCGGCCGTCATCGCTCAGCGCGGCCTCGTGGGGCTCGCCGGCGGCCCAGTCGTCGGTGGCGATGGCAGTCAAGGCGTTCATGGCATCGTGGCCGAACTGCTCGTTGCGCTTCCAGGCACCATCGGCCGGGTCGAAGTACCATTGGGTAAGGGTCACCGACTCGTCCTCGATGCCCGGCTCGTCGTAGCGCTTCACCGTCCGCTTAAGCGGCTCGCCGTTCTCGTCGAGTACCGGATCGCCGTGCTCATCGAGCACGTCTTCCTCCTCTTCCGTGTAGGCCTGCTCGCCATCGTAGTCGTCGTCGCGCCACACCCGGCCGGAAATCTCGCGGCGGGGCACGGCGATCTCGCCCACGTCGCCGCCCTGGACCTCGGCAGCCCGGCGGGTCAGGTAGTCGTACTTCACCGTACCCGTCGCGTCCTGGTACACATCGGCGAGCGGAATGCTCACCTGGGAGGGCTGGTAGGCGTTCTCGCGGCCGGTGCCCACCGGAGCCGCCAGGATGATCTGGCCGTCGCGGTCCAGAGAGCGCTGCTGCACGGCTGTGCCCGTACCCGTATGGTCGGGCTCGCGGCCCACGATGCGCAGAGCCGGCGTCTGCTGCCCCTGGTTGTCCTCCACGTCCGAATCGCGCTGCTCATCATCGCCCTGGTGGAAGTGGGTCATCATCCACGGCGTCTCGTAGAGCAGCTTGGTCGGGTCGTCCTCGTCGTACTTCTTCTCGACGCGCAGGCCGTCCAGGCGCACGCGGTAGGCGGCCAGGAAATGCTCGCCCTCGTCGTTAGTGTAGGCCGTGGGCAGGTTCTCGAAGGTGTAGGCGCCCTCGGCATCGGTATGCACCGTCACCCAGCCGCCATCCTGGGTCTCGCCAATAGGCAGCGTGGACTCCTCGTTGGTCGTCTCGGCCTTCGCGAGGGCCCCGGTGCCGGCATCCAGGTAATCGCGCACCCACACCGTGTAGTCCTTGCCCTGGAAATCTTGGCGGGTCTCGGTCTTCCAGCTGGCGGCCACCGAGGTGCGCACATCGTTGCCGAAGTTCGGGTTCTGCACCCAGTTGGCACCGTCGTAGTACCACTGGCTGATGGACACCGCTTCGCCGGCCAGGCCCTCCTCGTCGTCGGTGCGCACGCCGTCGTAGTCCTCGTCGTTCCACACCACGCCGGTCACGGAGGACCGCGGCACCTCCACCAGGCCCACATCCCAATGCTCGATGCGCTGGGCGGCGCCGAGGTCGTAATCGATGGTAGTGGTGATGTTCCCGCTCTTGCGAGAAACGCGGCGGATGTTCTCGCGGGCCGTAGCCACATCGTCGGCACCGCCGGCCATGACGATCATCTGATCGAAGGACACATCGGCATCGTGGCCGCCGGTCACGGTCAGGGGCCCGGTGCCCGGCGTCGGCGCCGCAGTGGAGCCGGATCCGCTCTCGTTCAGGTAGTAGGCGTAGACCTCCTTGCCATCGCGCACATAGGGGTTGCCGTCGGCATCCCGCACAAGCGTGGCGCTCATGGCGGCATCGGAGTCCAGCTCCTCGTCGAACTGGCCGGTCAGCGGATTGGTCGGCGCATTGCGCAGGGAAATGCCCCAGTCGCGCTCCGCGGCCTTCAGGTTGTCGCGGTCGATGCGTACGCGATAGCCGGCCAGGTACTTGGTCTTGTCCTCGTCCTTCACGGTCTTCGGCGCGTTCGGGTCGGCCACGTAGGTGAGAACACCCTTGAACACATAGCTGCCGGCCGAGGAGGTGCGCGCCGTCTTGTATTCCAGGTCGTTGAGCACCCAGCGGCCCCGACCGTTGCCGTTGTCGCCCGGGGTGCCGGGGTTGTAGTCCCGGGCCGAGAAGGCATCGGCGTCCTCGGGCAGCCAGTAGTACTGCTCGAGGGTCACCGTCACCGCGCCCACGCCGATGTTGGGCACGTCGCCCTGGATGCCGTCGTAGAACACCGGGTTGCCTGCAGCATCAGCGCCGTCGTTCTTGTCGCTCCACACGTAGTTGCCGAGGAAGCCCTTGGTGCCGTCGATCCAGCCCAGGGCCAGCTTGTCGTAGACCTTATAGCCCTTCCAGGGGTTGCGCGGGTCCTCGTAGACCGCATGGCCCTTGGCATCCACGGGTACCGCAGCGTAGAAGCTGTTGGTCTCGCCGATGCCGCCCTTGAGCCACAGGTCGTTGTCCCACATGGCCGCCACCTGGTCGGTCGGGTTGCCCTCGGCATCCGCCGTCTGATCCTCGGCGTTGGCGACCGGACGCTTCAGAGGATCGTTCTCCCAGGTCATAACCGAGGGCTTGAGCACGCGGTTCTTAGTGTCGGTGCAAACGATCTTGTAGTTGTGCTCCGGCTCCAGCGAGAAGCTGAAGGCACCGGTGGCATCGCCCTCTGCGGGCTCCCAGCGCCAATCCAGGGTGTCCAGATCCTCGACGGCTACGAGCTTGTTGCCCGCGTCGTCGAAGGCACGGGTCCATTTGTTCTGGCCCTTCTCCGACACCATGAGCACGCAGTCGGTCTGCACCTCGGCCCGATTGCCGTCGGTATCGTAGGCCTGCTCCCAGGTGTCGGTCTCCTCGTCGTACACCTTCACGGACACTTTCATGTTCTTGAGGCGCAGCTCGTCGACGGCCAGGCCGTACTCGTAGGGATTCGACTCGTCCAGGTTCACGTTCACCCAGTCGAGCACGCCATCGATGAGCTCGGGGTCGACCGATCCGTCGTTCTCGACGTACTTGTTCAGATTCAGGGTCAACTTGCCGTTCACCATAATGAACGGCGGCAGCTCGCCCTTGGAGGCATCGTAGTCGGGCACGTTGTCCGGCGTGAGCGACAGCGGCGCGATGCCGGCATCATCCTCAGGGCCGTCATCCTGCGCACCTGTCGCGACCGGAGCGCTCTGCGGGTTGAAGATGTCACCGCCGCCGTCGCCGCCGGGGTTGTCGCCACCGTCGCCGTCGCCGTCGTCGCCACCCTCTTCGGGATCCTCTTCCATATCCTCGTAGCCGGCCAGCTTGTCGTCGCGGAAGGCCACGCCGGAATACACCACCGGACGGGCGATGCCTACGTTGTAGCTGGTCATCTTCGCGTCGTAGATCTCGTTTTGAGGATCGGCCCCCACAGCATAGCGATCGGCATCGAAGGCCACCGCGTCCACGCGAATCACCTCGGAGGTGGCGGTCATGGCATCGCCGGTGCGGTTTACGGACAGATAGGAGGAAATGTCCTCCGTGTCTCCGGTGGGAGACCCCTTCTCGTTGACCACGGGCGCCGAGGCCGCACCGATGCGCTTGGTAGTGAGCGCGTAGTTGGCGTACTGCCGCGGGAAGGTGAAGCGCAGGCGGTAGTTGCCCGGCTTCAGCATGGAGAACATGTAGTAGCCGCGGTTGTTGTAGTAGTCCGATTCGGTGGTGTACACGTAGGCGCCCAGATCGACGCCCTCAGCCGTGGTAATGGGCTCGTAGCCGTAGATGCCGCGGATGGGCTTGCCGGTCTTGGCGTCGGCCTTCACCCAGATCATCTTCGAGGACGTAGTGCTCTCGCGCACCTGGGCCACGGCCTCGCCGTTGCGGTTCACCGGCACGCCCCACTCGTTGAGCAGCTCCACCTTCACGCCGTTCACGCCCGGGTCATCGGGCTTGCCGTCGTAATCCAAATCGCGGAACAGGGCACTGGTGTCCTTGCCTCCGTCGTAGGTGTAGGCATAGGTGCCGCGGGCACTGTCGATGGACTTCTCCGTGGACAGGATATAGCGGCCGTTGGCCCCCTTGTGGTACGTGGTCTCGTTGCCCAGGGTGTCAGTGGTCGTCTCGCCCAGGGTGTCGTTGGTCAGACCGTCCCAGTTGTTGTCGAGCCACACGTAGCTGCCCAGGTAGCCGTAGCCCTCCGGAGCATCCACGTACACGCCGGCCGGCTTGTTCTCTATCTTGCGATAGGTCAGGCCGCTCTCGCTGGAACGGTAGTCGGCCATGGACATGAAGGTGTTCCACTGGCTCGTCTCCCACAGGCGCTTCTGCAGCTCGGTGGCATCTTCCTTCAAGCCATCGATGGACTTGTAGGTCTTGCCAGCACCGCCGAGGTACTTGGGAAGGTTCAGCGGCGCCGTCAGCTCGTACTTCAAGCGCACGTCACCGTTGTTCGTCATGAGGTACAGATCGTCGTCGAGCACGCGGCACCAAATGGTGCCGATGCAGCGGGTGAGGGCCTCGGCCTCGTCAGGATGGGCTTTCACGTAGGCCTTCAAGTCGTTGAGGTCCACGAGGTTCAGCTCGGCCATGGCGGCGGCAACGGTGGTCTCGCCGCCGTTGCCGGTGACGTGGGCCACGGTCCACTTGGTGATGTACTCGTCGATCTTGTCGGCTTCCATCTCCGTCGCATCGAGATTGGCGCTGGCTATATCGATAGGCTCCACGATGTCGTCGGTGGTCAGGGGCCGGTAGCGCACGTTGGCGCCGCTGCCCTCGGTGGCAATGGGCCCAACCCACACCTGGCCCTGGGCGTGGACCTCCTGACCCGTCACCTTGTCGTAGCCGTCTTCCAGGGCCAGCTCGTATTTGCCCTTGATGTCGCCGACGGTCTCGTCGTAGGTCGTGTCCGTATACTCCATCTTGATGGAGTCGAGGTTCTTGAGCCAGCCGGACCACTGGGACTGGCGCAGGTTGTACTTCTTCGCGTTGTTGTCGTAGGTGGAGGCCTCCTTGTCGCCGACGTGGGGCAGCGTGTCCACGAAGGTGGAGTGCTTGTAGAGCATGGCCGTCGAGGGGTTGTTGCCCGTGTACTGCTGGATGAGCTCGTAAATATAGGAGCCGCCCTCGGGCACGGCCGCCGTCTGGGTGCGCTTGGAGAACTTCTCGTCGGTGTAGGTGGGCTGCACCATCTTCTCCTGAACCACCTGGTCGTTGTTGGTCCAGCCGATGGAGTCCACGTCCTTGCGCAGCAGGGTCTCGGTGCGGTCACCGTTGCCGTTGCCGTCGTTCAGGTCGGAGCGGTAGGAGGAGTCCTTGGACACCGCCGTCTCCGGATCGTTCAGCGTGGCCTTGTCCACGAGCACCGTCTGCTTCGTCTGGCCGTCGATGCGGAAGAGGGGCCAGTCGTAGAAGCTGTAGGAACCGGCTTTGTCGGCATAGGCCGACAGCACCAGGGCGCTGCCCACATCGGTGGTGGCCGAGGAGTTCGGATTGAACTGCATGGTGAAGTCGATGATGATGGCCTCGCCGGCGTTCAGGGTTCCGCGGCTGCCATTCTCGCCGGTGAAGTTCCAGGTGAAGCTGCGGCGGGTGTTAGACGTCGCGGAGGCATCGCCCTCGCTCGGAGCCACGGCGTCGTCTTGCGGGGAGACGGCGGCCTTGGAAACATTGTCGCCGTACAAGTAGGCGAACTCGTCCTTGGCCGAGATGGTCGTGCCGCCGTTGGCAATGAGGCCGCCGCCGAGCTGGGCCATGCCCTCTTCCTCGCGCAGGGCCGCCGTGGAGCCGGTGATGGCCACCGGATCGGACTCGGTAAAGCTGCCGTACTCTACCAAGTCGCCCACGGGCTTGTCGGGAATGGGCTTCTCTTCAGGAGCGGGAGTCTCCCCGTCGCCGCCCTCGCCGTCGCCGCCGCCGTCGCCTTCGCCGTCGCCCTCTCCTTCTCCGCCAGAGCTGTCGGTGTCGTGGATATTGCGGATGTAGGTGTAGCTGTCGTCGGCATTCTTCGTCCACAGGTTGCCGTCGTCGTCGCGCAGGTACTCCTTGAAGCGCACAACCCGGTAGGTCCACTGCGGGACCTGGGTGTTCATGTGCGTCGCATCGCCAGCCGAGGGCGACGAGGGATCGTGGCGGTAGTTCTCGTTCAGCGGACTCGCGGGCTTGCCGGCGCTGTCCGTCTCGAACATCTTCTGATAGGGAACGTACTCGAACACGCGGCTGTAGGGGCGTTCCTTGGACACGCGGTTAATGAGGTTGTTGCCCTGCACCACGAGGTTGCGGCCGACGGATTTCGCATCGGAAGCCTTCACGGTGCTGATGTCATAGTAGGGCTCGGTCACCTGGCCGGTGTCCGGGTCCACGGTGCGCGGATGATAGCCGATGATGGCCTCGGCCTGGGCGGCCACAGTGGTCTTGATGGCCTCCACCGTCTCCTTCGAGGTTTCGGGCACGCGGTCGCCGGAGATGATGTCGATGGCCTTCAGCCGCCCGCTCAGCTCCTTCAGCTTCGCCTCGAAGGCAGCGCGGTCGGTATCGACGAGCCCCTGCAGCTCCCGACCGATGGCCTGAATCTGCTCCGCCTGCTGCTCACGCAGCTTCTGATCGGCCGTCTTGTCCGGCAGCTTCGAGAACATGGAGGCCGGTGTGGGTCCGAAGTTCTGGATGCGGGGCAGCAGCGTGGAGACCGAAGGGTTCGTGCACGTATCGCTCGGATACTCGTCCGCGTCATAGCCGAGTAGCGTCATCTGGCCCCGGGAGATGTTGTATAGGGTAATCTCGTAGCGCATGAACAGCGAGTCCTCTGGATCGAGCATGATCGACTCGCTCGTCCAGCCGTAGCCGTTGTTGGCCGTGCCGGCGAAGTACCACTGCTTCGCATCGATCTTGATGGTGGGTCGCTCCTCGGAGCGGAAGAAGCCGGCGCGGCTGCGCTCGAAGGAGGCGTACTTGGTGTCGTCGTAGCGCGGAACCACCGTGGCGAAGTGGTTCACGTGCACCGAGTCGGACACGGTGACCGTGGGATCCTGTCCATCGTCAGCCGCCGTTTGGATGTCCACATCGGCGCCGTTGGCCGTCAGGGCGTCGGCCACGGTATCAGTCACCTCGGCCGGGGTGCCCTCGTCGGCCAAAAGCGTAATGGTCTGGCCCCGATCCGGCTCGCCGAGGGAGAACTGGCGCCCGAGAGGGCCGGTCACCTGGATTTTGGGCATCTCGGTGATGAAGGCCGATCCGTGGACGCCCGCAGCGTTCTTCGTCACCGATTCGGGCAGCGAGCTGCCCACCACCCACTGGGGCTTGTACTCGTCTACGAGCAGGTCGCCCTGCATGGTGCGCACCCAGCAGTCGTCGCCGCCCACGGCCGGATTGGGGGCCGTGCCCTGCTTGGCCGCCTCCATCTCGGCAGCCGACAGGGTACGGTCGGCCCCCTTGCCCTCCTTGGTGGTGATGATCTCGCCGTAGAAGTAGAGGGTGTTCGGGGCGATCTTGTAGACCTTGCTCATATCCAGGTAGTTGATGTTGCCGAGATTGCGCTCAGTATACTTGTAGATGACCTGGTCGTTGTAGTCCTTCTGCTTGGCCCAGGCGGTGTTGTTGCGGTTCGGGTCCACCGCGTCGGGCTCTTCCACCTCCACGGTATCCGGGTCGGCGTCGGTGGCCAAGCGGAAGCCCGAAGGCACCGGCACCTCATGGGAGAGCGTCTCGTCGTCGAGGATGGGACGGCCCGTCTCGTCGGTCTCGCATGCGCGAATGACCCAGCGCACCTGGCGCACCTGCTTGCCGGTGGCCGCCACGCCCTGGGTGAAGGTGATGTTCTGCTTGTCCGACACGCGCGCAGAGCCGACGAACTGCCAGGTGCCCGCGGCATCGTCGGCGGTGTTGAAGTCCGAGGCGTCGTCCTCGCCGAAGAAATAGTCGCGGTCGGCGTCGGTGCCGGGTACGGCGAAGTTCTCGCGATCCTGGCGAACCGCGCCGTTCTGCTCCACATAGCCGTTGTTGGGCTTCGTGACGTTGGTGGTGTTGTGGCGCACGTACACGAGCACGAAGAGCTTCTCCTCGATGGCGCGGTTGGCCTCGGCCTCGGGCGTGTCCACGGGCACGCGCACCGTATCCACCGGCAGCACCCAATCGATCTCGTCGGTATAGACGATCTCGCCCTTGCTGTTGGTCACCACGTTGCCGGCGGCATCGGTCTGGGGCTTGGTCTGATGGTGGTTGTCGTCGTCCTTGAAGTAGGCGTACCAGGTCTTTCCGTCAATCACCTTGGTGGTCTTGCGATCTACGCGCCAGGCGCCCACTTCAGCGCCACTGGCGTTGAAGTAGTAGGTGCCCTGACCCACGGCCCGCTCGGCGCCGGTCACGGGGTTTTTCAGCCTATGGTAGTAGGTGCCGGGAATCTCCCACACGCCGGACTTCACCGAGGTGATGGTGGGGGCCACCTTGCCCGTGGGTATGGTGGCGCTGTTCAAAGGCGCGTTCTCCGCCGACTGGGTGCCCAGGGCCCACAGGGGCACCTGCCAGTCCACGATGAAGCTGTTCACCGCGGCGCCAGTGTTGATGGCCTGGGTCACGAAGAGGTCGTTATCGCCCGATTGCGTGCAGTCCGTCGAGCTCGTGTCGTTGGTGGGCACGCGCACAGTGCCCGTATCCACGCGCACCGAGGCCGAGGGCTTGCGAATATCGAAGGTGCCGGCCTGGGAGCTCATGTGCCGCTCGGGGCGGCCGCCGCTCTCGTACTTGCCGTCCTGGTCGTAGTCCACGGCAGGCACCACGTCCTGGGTGTCCGGGTCCACGTGCTCGGCGGCATCGTAGACCAGGGACGCCTCGTCGTTGTACTGGAAGTACTCCGGAGACTGGTTGTTGAAGCCGGACACGCCGTACTGCTCCTGGGAGTTGGCGCCCACCGTGGGCTTGTAGTACAGCTCGCCCTTCTTGAAGGTAACGGTGCCATCGCTGTTGCGGTCTACGGGCACCGTCTCGGGGAAGCCCTCCGCGTTGTACTTGATGGCGCCGTTCTCCTTCACCGCCTGGAGGATCTTCGCGTCATCGGCCACGGGCACCGTCATGTCCTCGGCAAAGCGGTGCGACCAGCCCGTCTCCGTGGGCAGCCAGGTCACGTCGCGGCTCTCCGTGGCGAAGTAGGCCGTGGAAGCCTCGGTGGACCAGGTGCGGATGGCATCGATCTGCTGGTAGTAGGGCAGCGGCTCGCCGTCGGCGTCGGTCAGGTCGGCCAGAGCCTCCTCCTCGTCGCCGAGGTTGTCGATGCGGGTGCGCACCTTCACGGTTACGGAGTCGCCGGCGCCCACGTAGCCGTCGGCCCGCACCTGGGCCCAGAAGGCGGCCAGCAGGCTGTCGTGCTTCACGAACTCCTTGTCGGAGGCATCGTCGGGAGGCGTCAGCTCGAAGACGATGGTCTCGCCGCCATGGCGGCGCACCTTCACGTCGTCGCTGTCGGGCAGATCCTCCAGGTCGTCCACGTCGGGCTTGCCGAAGTCGGCGTGCTTGCGGTCTGCCGCCCCGGGAGTGCCGTAGCCGTCCCTATCGTAGTCGGGCTGCACGCGCACGCGCACGGTCCAGCCGGCCTCCACCAGCTGCTTGGGGGTCAGGCGCTCGTACTTCACCGTCTGCTGCTCGCGCTTGGGATACAGCGCCTCGCCCGTATCGGGGTCGCGCACCTCGGTCTTGCCCACGAGGGCCGTGTCGGTGTGGCGGTCGCGATAGGTGCGCTCCACATAGAAGGAGAAGTCGTCGCCCTCGTAGTCGGTGAACAGGCGCTCGTACTGATCGGGCGTGCCCACGGCCTCGCCGAGGTTCTTCAGCTGCTCCTCTTTGTAGAAGGTCACCTGCTCGGGCAGGTACAGGGAGAACACGAGCTTGCCGTGGAGCAGCGCGCCCTCCTTGCCCTGGTTGCCCGAGGCGGCCTTGTCGCCGATGACGGCGTTCTTGAACGTGGCCGCCAGCCAGATCTCGTCGTCGTACTCGAAGGCGCCCTCCTTCGCATCCGGATCGGCGTCGGCCAGCTTCTGGCCCTTGGTCGCCCCCGTGCCGGTCACGGTGTGGCCGGGCACGGCGGTGGTAGCGTTGCCGTCGGAGGGCAAGTCGGTCGGGGTGTTCTCGATCTCGTAGGCCGAGCCCAGGGTGGGGGTCTTCAGGCGCAGCTTCGTGGCGGCGAACACGCCGCCGTCGGTATGCACCGCCGGCGCGCCCCCATCCCGCAGAGCGAAGGCCTCGGCCTTCTGGGCGTCGGAGTTCGTGGAGTCGGCGGTGGGACGGCCCTCGCCATCGACGTAGTTGTTGTTCAGGTTCTTCGTGGTGGCCTCCGACAGGCCGTACTGGGTGCGCCAGTTGAACTCGGAGATGTTCAGGCCGCGGTTGTCGGCCGGGCCCGTGAGCGCCGTGGCCGCCGTGCCCACCCGGGCGCCGCCGCTCTCGGTGTAGGTGCCGAAGTAGCCGTTCAGATGGTTGTACTGCACCTGGTCGTTGGTCTGGGTGCCGGCGTTGTAGAAGTTGTACTTCAGGCGGTCGACGAACTCCACGTTGTTCCACCAGTGGCTGCGATGGTACCAAGACCCGTTGGACTGGATGTAGCAACCGTTGTGCTGGTAGGTATAGGAGCCGCTGAACACGTTGTCGTACTCCCACTGGAAGCGGTAGGCGTCCCAACCGTGGGCATCGCGGTACAGGGCGGTGCCCAGCTTGGAATCGGTGCGCCACACGTTGCTGTTCCAGTTGCCGTTGTCGTCCCAGCGCGTCGCGTAGGCCGCCGACAGGGCATCGAGGCGCACGTCGCGCTGACGGGAGTCGCCGGCCCCGCGATAGCGGGCCGGGGCGCCCACGGTGTAGGGGTCGGCACCGCAGCTCGGATGGGAGATGTCGTTGTCGGTCAGAGCCGCATAGCCGGTCATGGCGCTCGTCACGTAGGTGCGGATGGACTCCGTGGCCCGGGCCGCCTCGCGGTGATCGGGCAGCTCCGGCCACTCCGGCTCGTTGGTCATGGCGATGGAGAACTTGAATGTGTCCATCTGATGGGAGCGGATGCGCTGCTCCTCGTCGGGGTCGCCATTCAGATCGTTGCCCTTGGGCAGGAAGCGCACGACGAAGCGGTAGTTGTCGTTGTTGATGTCGGCAGCCGGGTACTCCTCCGGATCGGCCTCCACCTTCTCGTAGGTCACCGTGGCCCGGAAGTTCTCCTCGAGCCACGCCCGGGTCTCGTTGCGGTTCACCTCGCCGGCTGCGCCCCACTGGGCGTTGGTCGACTGGGCGATGTCCCAGTCCTCGTAGAGGAACTCCTGCACCTGGTCGGGCCACAGGCCGTAGGGCTGGCGGGTCGTGCGGTGCACCGGCGCGATGCCGTAGGGCAGCACCACGGTCACCACGGGCAGCACCAAGTCGCCCATCTGGCCGCCGATCTTGGAATAGGTGGCCCAGCGGTTCTCGTTGATGACGTAGCCGCGATAGTTGTTGTCGGCATAGACGCGCGTGAAGGCGTCCCACCAGAAGCGGTTCTCCACGTGCACGTTCACCTGGCGCGTGTCGGTCTCCGCTTCCATGTAGTAGTTGCCCGAGGTCACGCCCACGCCGTCGGTCAGCGATCCGACGTCATCGGTCGCGGCCTCCAGCACATCGGGCAGGCTGATGGAATTCCACACGCGCACCACGGGCTTGCGCATCACGGCGCTCGTACCCGTCTGGGCGTAGAGCACCGGCCCGGTAGTAGTGGCGCCCTTGTAGGCCCGCTTCCAGAAATCGAGGTTGGGCGCGGCGGTGCCCATGACGTCCACGATCTCGTCGGTCTTGGCCGCGTTGGTGGTGCGCACGGTGTTGTTCTGCACCGTCCAGCCGTTGACCGCCGGCATGTTGGGGGAACCGGCCAGCTGCATCTCGCCGTTGCGCAGATGGTAGCGCTGGAGCGTGTACTTGTAGTCCATGCCGTAGGGCTGCATGTGGCGGGTGCGGTCGCGAGCCAGGCCCTCGTAATGGTCGATGTCGAAGATCTGGTAGTAGGCGCTCGAGCGGCTCGGCTCCTCGCCGGCGGCCGTGTTCTGGCCCTCCCGGTACAGGTTCACCGCCCGCTCGGCGCTCGTCGTGAAGGCAGAGGCCTCGGGCGAAGACGCCTCGGTGCGCTCCCAGGGACGGGTGAGCACGCGGTCGTACCAGGCACCGCTCTCGTTGTTGCCGAAGACGTGGGAGGGGATGTTCACCTTGATCTGGTAGCCGCCGCCCCCGTCCAGGGCCGCCTTGATCTCGGCGGCCAGGGCAGCGTACTTGGCCGCCTGGCCCGCGTGCACGTAGTCGGGGTCGGCCGCATCGGTGGCGGTGCCGTCGATGGTACGGCCGTACCACTTGGCCAGATCCTGCTTCACCGTGATCTTGAGCACCCAAGGCTGGGAACTGTCACGATAGCCCACGGACTGGTTCGAGGTGCCCGCCGCCGCATCCACGTCCTGGGCGGCCACGGCGGTGTAGCTGCTCTTCTCGCTATGGGTGGTCGCCTCCACCGTGGAGCGGATGGGATCCTGGTGGGAGGCGGGGGCATAGTAGGTCACGCCGTCGTCGGCCTTGGCCGTGGGCGTCTGGATCACCTCCACCTCCATGAGGTCGGAGATGTCGATCCACTCGGACCCCACCTGGGGATCCTGGGAGTAGTTGCCGGCCACCGTCGTGGTCTTCTTCAGCAGGTAGGCCTCGGGCTTGATCTGCCGTGCCAGCTTCTCCAGGTCGGTGGTGTCCACCTCGCCCTCGGAGGGCGCCGTCCCCTCCTCGCCGGCACGGGCCATGGTGAAGAAGGCCGTGTCGTTCTCGTCGGCCGTAAAGGCATCGGCGGGAAGGGCGGGGTCGGCCGTGGACACGTCGGCGCCCACGGTCTCCTCCAAGGCGGTGAGGGACGCGAGGAACGCCTCGTCGCCCTCGGGACCCGGGGCCGTCGCATCGGGCTCGGCCAGGGCCGAGGAGAGCGCCGCCCAGGCGGAGGGCTTGCTCGTCACCCGCCCCTGGGGCGTGACGGTGGCGGGGGCCGACACGGGCAGCGCCGCGCCGTCGCCAGCGGCGGCGCCGTCGGCAGACGCTGCCGCGGCGGTGCCGGGGGCATCGTCGGCCGCGAGGGCGGCCAAGGGCGCCACGGCCCGGGCCACCTCGCGAGCGGCCTCGTCGGCCAGGGCCGCCAGAACGCCGAGGCCGAAGCCGGCCGCGGCCGGCTCGGCGGCCGCGCGCACATCGATGGCCTGGCGCACCGGAGCCGCCGTGCCGTTCACCGTGAGGGCCGTGCTCCACAGGTAGGGGGCGCCGGACCAGGACTGCTCGTCGATGACCAGGGTGTAAGCGCCCGCAGCCAGAGAGCCGAGGACCATTTCCTCGCTCACGCCGGCCGTGCGCTCGTCGGCGGGGGTGCCGGAGGCGTCGTTGATGGGAACGCGATTGCCCTCGGCATCTTCCACATGGAAGGTGAAGGTGGCGCCGGCCGGGAAGGCGGCGCCCGAGGGCGCGGCCCCCACCGTCACCGTCACCGGGCTCGGGTTGGCGCCCGGCTCCAGGGTCGTGGCCACATCGACGTGGGTGCCGCCCTCGGGCACGGTGAACTCCACCGGCGCAGCAGGCAGAGCGAAGGTGCCCCCGTCGGGCAGCAGCGGCGACTCGGTGAAGTACAGCCGGTAGGTGCCCGGTTCCAGGTTGCGCAGGAGCACCGGATGGTTCAAGCTCACCACCTGGTTCTCGGCCACCGTGGTCTCGCTTTCCACCGCGTCGTCCCCCTCGCCGGTGACGGCAACGCTCACCAGGCGGTACTTCGCCTCGGCATCGGTACCGGCACCCTCTGCGCCGATGAGGGCGCGCACCACGGAGGTGCCCGCTACCACGGAGGGCGCGTCGCCCAGCTCGCAGGGAAGCGGCACTTCGATGACGGCCCCATGGCCGTCGGCGGTAATCGGCACGGCGTCCTTGGGCGCCCGGTACTCCCACGTGCCCGTCTTCTCCACGGTCACGTTCGCGCCGGAGCCGTCCTGCTCCACCACGGTATAGGTATAGGACACCACCGGCGCCTGTACGAGCGCCACGGTGTAGGAGCCGCGGGGCAGCGGCGTGGGCAGCTGGGTGGTGCCATGGGGCGCCACGGCGATGCGGTAGGACTCCTCGTCCACCGCATCCTCGCCCTCGGCGGGCAGCACCGGCAGACCGGTGGCGCCATCGATGACATCCCCGTTCTCGTTGCGAATGATCACGAAGGTGGGGGCATCGTCATCGGCGTAGGGGGCATCCACGGCCACCTGGACGGGGCTGGCATCCCATACGTGCTCCAGAGTGTAGGGGGAAAGCTCCACCGCATCCCCGAGGCCCACCACGTAGAAGTGCTGCACCTCGGCAGGCAGGGTGTAGCCCAGGCCGCCCTGGCCCGCCTCGGGGGGCATCTGAGGCGAGGCGGTGAACTTCAGGCCGTAGTGGCCGCGGGGCAGCGTGGCGATGACCGCCGGCGCGTTGGCCACGATCTCCACCTCGGCCACCACCTCGCCGGTCTCCTCGTAGGTCACCACTTCCTCGGTCAGGGCCTCGCCGTCCTCGCCCACCACCGGTTTGCCGTCCTCGCCCACCACCGGACGGGTCTCGCGCTTCTCCTCCATGGCCACGATCTGGGCCTTGGCCGGGAAGTCGGGGCTGGCGCCCTCGGCGTTCACGGTCACGGAGACCGCGCTCTCCTTCTCGATGCGATTCAGGGTCAGCTCGCCGCTCACCTGGGAGGGCACAGCGGCATCATAGTCGTCGATCTCGACGAAGCGCCCGTCCTCGGCGCAGGTCACGTACTTGCCGTTGGGATCCTTCACGTAGGTCTTGGTGCCGATGGTGACCACTTCGTCGTTCTCGCCCGGCACGCCCTCCAGCTTCGTGAGGCGCACCGGCTGGCCGTCCTCGGCGTACACCTTGCGCTTCTCGGCCTTCAGGGCACCGCTCACATCCACGGTGATGCCCGTGGGAATCTGCTCATTGTTCTCGCCGGTCGTGAAGGAGGGGTTCTTCTCGGCCATGGCGTCGTGGGCCACGATATGGAAGCTCAGCGGCTTGAAGGCGGTCGTGCGCTCCTCCACCTTGCCGTCGACGAGCACCCGGTAGGTGTAGGAGCCCTCCTCGAAGGGCAGCCCCTCCGGAGTGGTGCCCACCGACTTCACGACGATCCAGTAATCGCCCTGGGGCAGCTCCATGTCGTCGCCGCCGAGGGTCATCTTCTTGTTGGGGGTCAGCTTGAAGTTCTCCACCACTACCGCCCCCGTGGCACTCACCACATCCACGATGATGGGGTCCTCCAAGCCCTCGGCGTTCACCGTGAGGGACACCTGGCCGGAATAGGACACCTCGTCGGCATCCAGATCCTCGCCCGGACCGGGCACCACGGTGATGGAGCCGTCGAGCATCGGTTCCACGCCACGAGGCATGACGTAGGTGAACTCCACGCCGTCCAAGTTGCGGTCGCCGTAGTTGTAGGCCGTCAACTCGCTGATGAAGTCCTGGTTGTACTGGAGGGCCGTCGTGTACTGGCCCCGCAGCACGCCGCGATGGGCCTGACGGTACTCGTCGGCGTAGTCGTAGTTGGCCGTCCTCCAGCCCGCATAGGTGTCCTCGGTCTGGTAGAAGCGCTGGGTCTCGTAGTTGGACACGCCGGAGCCCTCGGTAGCCAGGGAGCCGGAGATGAAGCGGCTCGAAGTGGCGAGCCAGGCCTTCTGCATGTGCAGGCGCGTCTCCGACCACACGAGCGGCGTGGAGGAATGCCAGCGCGTGCCCGTGGGAACCTCGATGGGCTCGCCCGTCTCCCCGTCGGTGCCGGGAACGGTGTCCAGCGATGCGGAGCCGAGGGTGCGGGCCTTGGTCACATAGTGGTACCAGTCGCGCACGTAGCGGTCGGCGTTGCGCAGGGCGCCGGCGCCGTTCTCCAGGTTGTTCTCGGCAATCTGGGCCTGGTACCCCGTGTTGAAGTCATTATGGCCGTAGTACCACCACAGGTAGTGCACGTCGTTGGGCAGCTCGGAGGCGGCCTCGTCCTTGGTGGACTGGCGCGGACGCGGCGTATAGCGTACCACCTGGCGGTTGTTGGACACCTTCATATCGGTATCCAGCAGGTAGCCCGCCTTGTAGCTGTCGGCGTTGCCGTTGGCCGTGCGCAGGTAGCCGTCCTCGTAGGGGGTCATGCCGTTGGTACCCCAACCGTTCACATCCAGACCGTTGTAGTGGCCGTAGGACAGGCCCTCGCCGGGAATGTAGGTATAGGAGCCGTCGAACATCTCCCACGTATCGGTATTCTCGGGCTTGTCGCCAGAGAAGGCCGAGTCCAGCATCAGGTAGTCCATGTCCATGAGCACGTCGTTGGTGACCACCTGCCAAGCCGCCTGGCTCTCGCCCACGTGCTGCATGTGGTAACTCGCCCCGGGCGTGTTCAGATTGTAGTTGCGGTAATAGCTGGCGCCGATGTTCCACGCCCCCGAGCCGGTGCCCCCGAGCGGGCTCACATGGCCCGGCCAATTGCTGCCGTAGTTCGGATGCCAGTCGGCGTAGTAGTACTCGCCCACCCGCGGGAAGTAGGCCGGCTCGAGACCCGCCGTGCCACCGCCAGTCAAATCCTGAGCGCCCGTGATGTTGTTGCGCTGGTACACCTGGGGCAGGTTGTCCACCGAGGCGTATACGTCGAAGTACAGCTCGATGACATCACCCACCTCCATGCGAGTGGAGCCGGCCTGCACGAGGTCGACGGGACGGTCGTAGGCCAGGCCATCATCGATGATGGAGCCTGTCTGCGCCCCCGCGCCCGGCGCCGGCACGCTCGACATGGAGCGCGTCACTTCTGCCGCCCCTGCGGGCAGCGCCTCATCGTCGGCGATCCAGGCGATCTTGAACAGGGTGAACTCCGTGTCGCGGCTCACGCCGGCAGCCCGCGGGTCCATATCGGCGAAGTAGTCGCCATGGCCACCGAAGACGTTGGAGAAGCCGTTGTCGTAGATCATGGCCCCGCCATAATCAGGCATCTCATAGCTGTCCACGGGAACAACGATGAGCTTCATACCGTGGGTGCGGGCGTTGTAGACGTCCTTATCCTTCACCGTGACCGGATTGTTCGGGTCGGTCATATCGGTGCGGTTCTCAAGCCACTTCACCTGGAGATGATCGGCCAGGTACTGGGCATCGAGGACGCCATTGGCCTCGTTCTTCAGGTACTTCGTCGGAATGAGCTCGTAGAAGACGGGGTTGTACAGCTCGCCCTCGAGCTTGGTGATGCCGGCGTTCGTGCGCTTCGGCACGTTCTTGAGGGTGTTTTTGTACCAGAACCGCTCGCCTGCAACGTACCCGGTCTTCTGGGTGGCCTCGGGGTCGTAGGAGGCAGCGGCCTGGGCCTCGGTCTGGAACACCTGGGACTGGAAGCGCATGACCGGCGTGCGGCGCCACACAGTGGTCACCTTCTTCTTAGCCTCATCCTGCTTGGTGAGCAGGGTGCCGTGGGTCACGGGGTCATTGGCCGCAAGCACCGTCGTGCCCGAGCCGTTGCTGGCAGCCACATCCACGAAGTCGAGAACCGTGGCCTGGTTGTCGCTGTGGGTAAAGCCCACATCCACCGAGCCGTAGGGCTTCCACAGGTTCTCCTGCTCGCCGCCGGCATGGCTCACCGCCGTGCTGTCTTGGCGCGTGTCCTGGTAGCGGGCCACGCCGAGCAGCGACACGTCGTCGAGGGGGAAGGCCACCACGTCGGCGCCGGAGTTGTTGGCACGGGCCACGGCGGGCACGTCGTAATAGGTCCAGCGCACGCCGGTGACATCGCGGAACAGGTTGCCGTTGGCAGTGTGCCCCTCGTCGGTGGCGTCAGAGCCGTAGCGGTCGCCGCCCACGTCGTAGCGGGCCGCCAGCTCCTCGTAGGTGACCCAGGCTCCCTCGCCGCTGGCCGCATTCGTGGCGAGCGGGGTGATGGAGGCGCGCTCGTCGTAGGCCGCGGCCAGTGAGGTAGCCGGGGTGTTCCAGTCGGGCACGTAGTACTCGATGGCCACGGCGGGACGGCCCGGGTCATCCAGATCGGGACCCGCCTGGCTGTCGGGCAGCAGCGCCTGAGCCCGATCGGCAGCCGAGGAGGTGTGGCTCAAGCCGAGCACCTGGGCCGGCGTGGTCTGGCTCCAAGCAGCCTGGGCGGTCACGTCCTGGCCGAGGGCGCCGTCGGCAGTGGGATAGCCCAACTCATCGATGGTCTCGTCGGCCACATAGGTGGGCTTGCGCGTCAGCTCGAAGTAGCGCTTGCCGGCAGGATTGCCGTTGGCGTCGAAGCCCGCCGTGCCGTCGCCGTCGGCGCCCTGGACGATGCCGGTGCCGTTCACGGACCGCATGAAGGACACGGTCACGGTCATCGTAGACTCGTGCCAGGTGGTGTTGCGGATATTGGAAATGCGCAGGCGCATGCGGTTGCCGTCGGCGTTGGCAGCCTCCCCGGAAGAGGATACCGGGTCGAGAGTCTGGGTGTCGGGGTTCCAGTACTCCGGCGTGATGTCGATACGGTCGGTACGATGGCGATGGAAGGCCACGCTCGAGTAGTTGCGAGCCGTCAGCTGCTCCTTGTCGCCGAAGGCCAAGTCCGTCGTGGAACCGTCTTCGGCCCCTGCCGCTGGCGCGCCGTGGGACCAGGAATAGCGCAGCAGCGAGGCATCGCGGGCGCCGGCCATGTCCGCCGATCCGCAGTTGTCCGTCGTCTGCCCGCCGGCGGCCACCGTGTGGGCGCCGGCGATGTGACCGAGCTCGGCGGCATCAGAGCCGTAGGGTTGGCCGGCGCTGTTGCTGGAGCCGGTGCCGCTTTTGTTCGTCACCCGATACTGGGCATAGCCATGCAGCGGCGCGGCCGTGGCGTAGAAGTTGGCCTGGAGATGCTGGCCGCGATAGCTCGGATGATCGGAGCCATCGGAGCCGTTGGCCTCGTCGTTGTAGGCCGGATCCTCTTCCAGCTCATCGGTCACCTGGGTGATGACGCGCACCCAGACGCCCTGGCCCGGCTGGATCTGGCTCGTGGCGTTGCCGTTGTCCTCATCGGCTTCGTAGGCCTGGCCCACCGAAAGGCGCAGCACGCGATTGCCGTCGTACTGCTCGGTGGCATTCGGCCCGTCACCGAAGGTGCGCGAGGCGCCGTCCACCGTGGCCTTCGAGAGATCCGTTTGCTCATCGACGGCCACCGCGTCCGTGCCGTCGGCAGCCGACAATTCGGCCGTCACTCCATGGCCCGTGGTGTTGTTGTCGGCCCACCGAGCACCGGTCTTGGTCTTCTCCACTTCCCAGCCGACGATGCGCTGACCGCGGGGCACCTCGAAGCGGGCGTCCACATGCTCAAGGGGCAGGGCCTTCTGGCTGAAGGCACCGCTGTGGCTTCCCTGCAGCGTGCCCCGATCGGTGCCGATGTTCCCCGAGCCGGCCCCCACGTAGAGGCGGTACTCCACGTAATCGCCGGCGTACAGGTCGCCGTTGGGGATGCCATTGCCGTTGCCGCCCTGGGTTGCGGCGGGGTCGTAGCTCACGGGCGAGGACACCGAGCGGTCGTCGAAGTCGTAGGCGAATATGGACTGGGTCGTCCCGTTCATCTCCACCTTCTTGCCGCGCTGCATGTCGGTGACCAGCGAGCCCAGACGATGGAACAGGTCGTAGCCCCGATCGTTGGCCTCGCGCTTGGTGAGGCTCTTCTTGTTCGGGTCGCGAGTCACCACGTTCGACACCGTCAGGTGCTCGTTCATGTGCATGCCGCCGAAGGCGTTGCCCTGCTTGTCGAAGGTGGGCGTGCTCCAATAGTTCCAATTGCCAGCGGCCAGATCGGTGCCCGTGGCCCGGGCGGTGCGGAAGTCCTCCACGGGACGGTCGGCGTACACGCCGTCATAGGCGAAGGCGAAGTTGTCGCTGTTGGCCGCCCCCGGCACGGTGGCGTTGTCCGCGTCGTTGTCGTTGTAGTAGATCGCGCCGTCGCTGTGCTCGCGGTAGTTGGCCTTGCTCGCATTGCGGTTGGCACCGAGCACCTGACCGGAATCGAGCATGGTCTCGGGGCGCTCGCGCGTGGCATTGGGCGAGGAGAAGGTGAACTGGACGCTGGTCACGTAGGGCGCGGCGTAGGTGCGGTTCACCGTCTGGTCGGCCGCCCAACCGGAACCGGGCAGCGTATTGGTCTTCTGCACGGCAGTGTAGTAGCCCACGATGCCGTCACGCACGGCATCCACCACCTGCTGCTGAGCAGCGGCCTCGGTCAGGCCCGCCGTGGCGAAGTCGTAGCCGGCCAGGTTCACGCCGTAGTCGGCCGCCAGGGCCGCGAACAGCTCTGCGGTGGTGATGGCGGGGTTGTCCGCCTTCAGCGCGCGCTTCGCCTCGGTCATGCGCAGGTACCTCTCCACGTCGATGACGTAGCAGCCGCCGTAGCGAGCCTCGCCGATGCGCGGATTGCCCGTGAACGTCTGGGCGGTGCCCGCGCCGGCCACGGTGCCCGACAAAAGCCCCAGGTTCACCAAGTCGGCCCAGCTGAGGGTCACGGGGGCCGAGGTGGTCTGGGTCGTGGTGTTGTAAACGGTGAACTGGAAGCCGTCGGCCTGGAACCAGTCGTCGTCGCGGGCGGCGAAGCCGTCGTTACCGGCCACAGTGGCGGGCACGAACTGGGCCGGCACGTACACCTTCTGCAAACGGATGCCGTCGGGATTCGGATCCCCATTGTTGTTCCCGGTGAACCAGGGCGACCAGTGGCTGTTCAACGTGACCGCGCTGATATGGGCCACACGATTCTCGTCGTCTTTGGTCTCGTCCTTATCGATGTTATTCCAGAAGCGGGTCTCGAAGGTGGCCACATTCGGCGTCAGGTTGTCATCGCCGTAATCGGCCATGGAGGGATGGGCCGTGCCGTTGGCCTCCAGGGAGAGGCGGGAATTGTAACCGAAGGGAATGAGGTAGCCGAGGAAGTAGGCCGTATCCTCGTTGCGATGGGTCACCCCGGCGCTCGAGCTGCTCTTCCAGTTGCTCGCCCCGGGATGGGCACCGTCGCTGTTCAGGGACAGGCTCTGGTTGAAGGGCGCGTTGTCGCCCTTGGAGGTGCCCAGCTTGGCGAAGCTGTAGCCCCAGGCGTAGGCGTAGTTGAGAGCGTCCTTCTTGTCGCCGCAGCTGTCATGGGCCGCCCCCTTGAATGCCGGGTGCTTCTGCCCCTTATATATGTAGGGACGGCCGAGCAGCTGGATGTCCACCGTGCTCTCATTGGCATCCCGATCCACATTATGGCCCGCGCCCTCGGCGGTGATGTCACCGTTGCCGGAGTAGGGACCCAAGTCGATCTCGTAGCTGACCACGAACTCGTTGGTGGCCAAGGGCAGCGCCACCACATCGCCGGTCTTCTTCAGATCCACGATAGCGCTATGGGAATCCTCGCCGGGACGGGCGAACTCCAGATAGGCCACGTCGGCCTTGCCGCGGGTCAAATGATCGATGCCGAGATCTCCCACGCGATCGTCCTTGCCGCCGGTGATGTCGTAGACGCCATCGCGGCGCACCTGGTAGGTATGGGCGCCGGCAGTGTCCTCTTCATAGATGGTAAAGCCCTCGTCGTTCAACTCGTCGGAGGCCTTCCACTGGCGCGTGGTGAAGGTGATGGTGGCGTCCTCGTAGTCGCGCAGATGATCGAGCACGCCGTTTTGGAAGTGGAGGCCCGTGGACAAGAACCCGTAGAAGGAAAGGTCGTCGTCAGGCTGGCACCAGGGCAAACGATCGGTCAACTTCACCTTGTCCGTAAAGGACGTGTAGTTCCAGCCCCAGTCGTTGGGGTAGTACTGATCGCTGCCCCACGTGCTGGAATAGCTGGCGTCGCCCGCGTAAATGCCCCGGTAAATCGTTTGGCGATAGAAAGCGATGGCGAAGTTCGTGTCGCCGCCGAACAGCCCGTGCTCGGTCATGTTGTAGGGGTTGGAATTCCATGCATCGGCCGTATCGCCCAACCGCGTGGCGTCCTTGCCGTTCCAGTTGATGCCCTGCATGGTGTAGTTGCCGTCGTTGCGGGCCACCACGTTGGTGCGGCTGCGCAGGTGGCGCATGTAGGCCACGCCGTCGTAATGGTGCCAGTAATCACCGGTGCGGTGGTAGTCCTGATAGGACCACGCGCTGCAGAAGCGGTTCTTATCGGCCTGCTGGTTGCCGTTCTTGCCGTCGTTCGTGTTGGCCCGGGAGTCCTTGGTGTCGGAACGCACGATAGCCTGGTGGCCCGGGCGGTTGTTGCCGGAATTCGTGCCGCCCACTTCCAGGGTCACATCGGTGTACATATTCATGCCGCTCGTCGGAGTCTCGGCGTACATACGGCCGTTCACCTCGAAGGACATCTGGTTCACGATGTCGGCGTAGCTGTTGTTCACCTTGCCGAACCACTGGCCGTAATCGGGCTGGTTCAGGGTGGTGATGTCACTGTCGCTCTCGGTCCAGTCGCCGGTGATGTAGCGGTTATCGCCCGAGGCGTACTGGTTCTGGTTGATGCGGATGTCGTACTCGATGCGCGTCACCGTGAAGCGCGGGGCCCCGGGGCGGGTGAGGTTCTGGAGATAGTAGTCGTCGACCGGATCGCGGTAGGAATCGCTGCGATCGGCCCCCGTGCCGAAGCTGGCCTCGGGCTCGCCGGCCCCATCGCGGGCCAGCAGATTCAGGCGGAAGTACTTCGCGCCATCGTAGTCGCTCTGCACCGCGTCGGCGGCCGTGCCCGCCAGCTGCTGCTTGATCTCGTCGCCCGTCAGCGTCAAGGTCTTGCCGTCAGAGTAGGTGACCTTCAGGTTGTCCACGTACTCAGCGGCCTGACGGCGAATCTTCAAGTAATAGGCATCGAAGTACTGGGAGGGATCCTTCAGATCCTGCACCATGTGCAGGACCATGCCAGAGTTGTAGGTTTCCGCCCCCACCCAATAGAGGTTGCGGCCGCTGAAGTTGTAGGAGGTCCAGGGCCCCTGCTCCGTATGGCAGGTGCGCTCGGGGCCGTACTCGTTATACTGGGTGTTCACCTGGCGGAAGTCGGCCAGCAGCGACACCTGGGACTTATAGCCCACGTCCAGGGCGAAGTTGCGCTCGGCATCGGAGGCGTAGGAGCTGTTGTGGGCGATATGGCAGCTGTCCCACGAGCCCCAGCTGTACTGGGAGAAGCGGTTGCCGTTGGTGGGGGCGCTCGCGACGCCGCCGGCGTTGGAGTCGTAGAGACCGGCGCGGTTCAGCGTGTCGAAGTACATCTTCGACATATAGATCCAGGAACGGTCGGTGCGCGTGACCGGCGTGTTCTTCATGCCGGGAATCATGGCGTCGCCGCGCAGCTTCAAGAGGTAGTTTTCCGTCTTGGCGCTGAACAGGCGCTCCGTATCGAAGTTATGGTCGGCGAAGCCGTCGAACACGATGTTCTGGCCGTCATCCCAGCTCACTGTCGCCGGCGCCGTGGTGTTATTGGCGCCAGGTGCGGCATCCTCGGCCATATCCTGCCACGAGGTCAGCTTCACCTGGGTCAGGTTCTCGATACCGTGATTTCGCAGCATCTCCTCGGTGATGATCAGGTCGCCCTCGGCCGTGAACTCGTAGGTTTGGGTCGCATCCGTCGCATCCTCGAAATGGTCGGGCAGGGCATCAGCGGCGGGAATGGCCACGCGATCCAAAGCCCGGTAGACCCCGTCGGGCCGAATGGTCCACGACACAGCCGCGGCCGCATCGGCCCCGGCCCCCTCTTTGCGGCCCGTGAACGTGATAGTACCCACCGTACCGTGACGGAAGGTGTCGAACAGCTCGTGGTTGACCGTCACCTTCGTGGTGTGGAAGCCGGTGTAGTCGGACACCGTGCCGCCATCCTTGTGCTTGTCGTTCGCGTCCAGCTGCAAGACTTTCTCATAGTTCATCTGCAGATCGACAGTCACGTCCACATCATCGAGGGTTGAGGTGGCGTGCTCGTTGGCCAGGTTCGCCCACATCTTGAAATCGCGGTCGTAGGGCACGCCGGTACGCGTGAAGGAGCCATCGGAGCAGTTGGCCGCATCGGCAAAGGTATGATGGTTCATGTACTTGTTGAACGTGGCGCCGTACTGGCCGAAGGTGTGCACGGCCATGGCCGGGAAGTACACCTTCAGGAAGGCATCGGCCTTCCCCTTCTCGCCAGGGTTGTCCAGCTTGGCCGTGACGTTCACCTTGGCCTGGGCGTTCACCTTGGCGAACTGGCCGGAGCTGTCGCTGTTCACATTGTTGTACCAGGAATTCGTCTGGCCCCGCAGTTTCACGGCGAACTGCTTGTCGGCGCTCACATAGGGGTCGATCTCACTGTAGCGGATCTCGATGCGCTCTAGGTAGAAATCGCGCTTCTCCGTTGCAGTCCCCCCGGCGGCCAGAGGCCGGTCGAAGAGGAAATGCAGGGCGGCGAAATCTGGATTGTCCGAGGTCACATCCACAGTGAAGCCCGTGGCCGCGCTATCGGCGGCCTTGGCTGCCTCCAACATCGCCAACAGCTCGTCGCGGTCGTAGCGCACCGAATAGCCCTGGTCGGCAAAGGTGCCGTCCGAAACCGTCTCGTAGGACGCGGAAGCGCCCGAGCCGGTCTCCACGACGCGGCGGAAGTAGAACGTGACGTTCTCCAGCGAGCTGTTGTCGGTGGCGCCCACGGTGTTGTCCTTGCGCACCGTGGAACCGAAGTTGAAGAGCTCCTCGCCGAAGGTGACCTCCTTGGTCTTGAAGCCGCGCACGTCGTTCACGGGATCTTTCAGAAAGCCGCTCAAGTCCTGATCGGTGCGAATGGTCACCACGGCATCGTCGGCGCGATTCAGGTTGTTGTTGCGCACCGTGAAGTTGTAGCCGGTGCCATCGGCGAAGTTCGCCACCTCCACGTTCTTGCCCTCGGCGGCCGCGCCCGGATTCGGGCGCACGCCGGCAGGCTTCACGGCTGACCAATCCAGGGTAGCGGCAAAGGTGCCGAACTGCATCTTGGCCGTGGCCCGCAGCTTGTTCACGTTGCCCTCGAGGCGCACCGCGTCGGGAAGCATCATGTCGGGCCCGTAGGCCGACTTGGTGGCGAAGGCGCGCACCTCGGTGGTCACGGCGGCGTTGTCGTGGCTGTCGGCCCGACCGAAGACGTACATCACCGGGGCCGTGTTGGCCGCCGGGGGCGCAATGGCCCCGGAATCCGAGGTGACGGCCCCTTTGTTGATCTTCGCGAAGCGCACGCGCAGCATCTTCACGGGCGCCTTCTCCGTGGCTCCGTCGGAGACCGCCCCACTCACCAGGCCATCGGTGACGATGTCGCCCCCCGACCCGTTGGCGGCCACATTCAGCGTGAGCATGCCCGTGGCACTGTCCATGGTCAGGGTCGCGCCGTCGCCGAGAGCCACCGTGCCGCCAGCGGCACCCAGAGTGTCCAGAGCCGCGGCTATGTCGTAAGAGGCGTTCGGACGCAGCCCCTCCTCGGTATGGAGGATAGTGGCCGTGGGGTTCAGCACGTCCAGCACATCCACCGAGGAGATCTCGCCGTAGCGGTAGTACCAGCAGGTTTTTGTGATGGGATCTCCGCTCGTCTCATCGTAGGTGGGATTGCCGTCGGCATCCAGTACGGGCACCGCCCCGTAGGCGAAGCCGGGCACCACGAGGGAGCGAGCCAGGAAGCCCCGCCACACCGACGGCGCGCCAGCCTCATCGGAAAGGGCCTCTTGCTTCGTGCCGTTGATCACCATATCCACGTCGAAGCTACTGATATCGTAGGGGGAATTGTTCGACAGGTCATAGCGGAAGTACGCGATCTCATCGGCCTTGTCGCCCCAGCGATAGGGCACGGCGGCGTTGCTCTTGCGCGCCCCCGTGTTGTCCACATAGCCGTAGGAGGCGGCCACAGCGGGCTTGATGGGCACGAACATGGAATTCAGCGTAGCCTGGCCGCTCACCGACTTGTTGCCGGCCGTATTCTCATAGTCGGTGCCGAAGCGGGCGGCTACCGTCAGCTCGCCGACGCTCTCGGGAGTGCCGATGATCTCCACCATGGCCCGGGCGGCATCCACGGTCTTGTTCTTCGTGAACTGTTCCAGCTCGATATCGACGTTCAGGAGGTACCCGATGTTGAAGCTCGCGCAGGTGAGCACGTAGTTGCCCGTGCGCTCCATGGCGCCAGTCGCCGGGTTCTTCTTCGTCTCGGGCTTGAAGTAGTCCAGCAGCTTGCTCCCCGGAATCTCCAGCGTGCGCTTGGTCACGTCGCTCGCGTCCTTGGTGGCGTAATAGGTGAGGGTGACCTTCTCCACCTTGGCCCCGGCATCGTCGGCATAGGTGTTCGTATCGGGGTCGTAGGTGCCCATATAAGCAGGGCCCAGCTTCACCGCGCTGGCCACGAACTGCGACTTCTTCGACGATGTGGGATCAAGCACCATATTGCCCGTGGCGGGATCCTTGATGTACTTGAAGCCATCGGGAATAGGGCCGATGTTGATGAGGGCCGGGGCCATGCGCGAAGCGGAGGTGTTGCCGAAGCGGAAGCGCCATCCGGCATTGGACTCGTTCACCAATGCGTTGCGCTTTTCGGCCTCCTTCACCATGGCCGAGTCGGTCGTGCCAGACCCGTCGTACATGGAGAAGACCTTCGCCGTGATCCGCGGATCGGTCTGCACCTGGCGGAACGTGGCCTTGGCCGCCTCGGTCGTCTTCTTCGGCTGGGAGAAGGAGCCGTAATCGGGACCCACGCCGCTCGGGGTCCACAAGCGCTCGCCGTAGGTGAGGTCGGCCTTGTTGTCATAGTAGCCGTTCGCGCCGTCGGACGTGGCCTCCATCATGACGCCGTGCACATCCACCGAACTGGCAATGCGCATAGTGGACTCGCCCACCGCCGGCTGGGGCAAGGTGTGCTTGAACAGCACACGGAACAGACCGGTGAACTTACGGGTCGGCGCAGCACCGGCTTCGTAGCGTCGGCCTGGCACCGCCGCGATACCCTGAGCCTCGAGCATTTCGGCAATGCCCTGGCTGGCGCGCTCGTCGTCGCCGAGGCGGTAGAGTGCGTACTTTCCGTCAGGACCGGTTCCCTCTTCCACTTTCTGAGGCAGCGTCAGCGAGACCCACTGGGGGTTCTTGCCGTTCATATCCGTGGTTTGGAACTGCACCACGTTGGTCTTCTGCTGGGCGCTGCCGCCCTCGGTCACATTGGCCTGGGTGCCATCGGTCGTATCGTACCAGTCCGACAGCTGGGGGTTGCGCGTCTCGGTCACAATGGGCTCGCCGGGCTCGCCGTCTTCCCCGGGTTCGCCGGGGGTCTCGGTGCGCACGACCTCGGATTCATCGCTCTCGTCCACGCGAATGGTAATGCCCGATAGCTGAAAACCGCTCGGGAGCTGATCGGACAGCTCCACACCATAGGACGTATCGGGATTTTGGCCGAACAGCGGCGTATTGCCCTTGTTCTGCATATTGCCGATGCGATAGGTGACCATCTCGCCGAGGGGGGCACTCTGGGCGCTTTCCCAGTTATCGGCATTCTCGGGGTTCTGGGCCAGCTTAGTCAGCGACGGACCCCGCGTCGGCGTAGCGAACGAAGAATCCACGCGCAGGTTCTTCATCCATTGGTAGTCGTTGGAGTTGCCGTCCTTATCGTAGCCACGGTTGCCGAAGTTCACCGTCGCATAGGCATCCAGATAGGCCTTCTCCACCCCGCCGGATATGCTGCCGTAGTTCGTGGTATAGGGCATGGCCACCAGCAGCGTGTGCACATCCGACTCATCCTCGGGCCGCGGCGCCCCCTCGAGGTTCTTGTCGGCCTCGGGCGTATGGGAGATGAGGTGCTTGCCGTAGGGCATGTCGTCCTCGTGGATGTCAACGGTGATTTGGCCCTCCTTGCCGCCGGTACCGTAGGCGAGCTCTTCGAGACCCAGATCGTCCACATTGGAGAATTCCATCAGGTCGATGGAGGCGATTTCCTCGTCGGTCAGGGTGGACACATCGTAGACGAGGGCACCGCCCTGGCCGGGCACGCCGATGTAGCTCGCGCCCTTCTCGGTGGCGTTGAAGCTCTCGTTGGGCACATAGGCACCGCTGCCATCGCGCTTCCAGGTGAGCAGGTCCTGGAGGCGGATGCCCGAGGTGGCCGCCGAGCCCGCCTTGAAGAACAGCACGTAGTTCAAGAAGTCGATCTCGGACTCGCGGGTATCGGAGGTGTTCTCCACCTGCACCTTGTAGACGGCGTAGTTGTACTTGTTCCACAGCACTGGCGTGTTCAGGCTCTCGTTGTGCAGGCTCCAGCGCAGGTTGGTCTGGATGAAGGTAGCCACGAGCACGTTGGCGGCACCGGGGGCGCGACCCGTGCCCGGCGCTACCTCAGTGGGCCACGAGGCGCTCTTCTCGGTGCCGTCGGCGTTGGTGTAGTTGTTGTAGGAATAGCCGAGCTTCGCCGTGGCGCCGGTGTTGTCAGGCACCGAGCCCTCGAACTTGATCTCGCCGGTTAGCGTTTGGGCGCCGCTGTGCAGCTGGTACTGCTTGTCGTTGCTGGTGGACTTGTAGCGCAGGTACCACCGACCCGACAGGCCCTGCTTGATCAGGCCGTTCTCGGGATCGGTCATTTCCTGGGACGTGTACCAGTTCACGCCGTCCTGGGAGAAGTCGTAGCGGTTCACCGCATCGGAGTCGGGCCTGTAGGACAGGCGCTGGAACTGGTTCGGGTACTTCGGGTTCGCGATCTGCTGGCCCTTCTCCCACTCGGCGCGGTCCACGGTCTCCTTGGGACCTTTGGCATCGAAGTACAGATAGGGGATGTCCAGGGTGAATATGACTGCGGCCGCGCGACGATCGATCATATCGTAGCCGTCGGAACGGCCGAGGTAGCCGTCCTTATACGTGGGGTTCGGCTGCAAGGTCATATAGATGGTATCGCCGGTCTTGATCATGACGGTGTTGGTCTGACCGGGCACGGCGGTGCCGTTGCCGATGTGCAGGTTCGGATCCAGGTAGGTGGTGGGCAGGCGCTCCACGGTCTCGCTGGCGAAGGGGCGGATGCCCGGCGATTCGAGCATGGTGCGCGTCAAGTAGGTGGAACCGGTGAAGGCCGAGAGCAGCTGGCGCGGGGCCAGCTCCGGACACTCCCGATAGTTCTCGGGGACATCGCCGTCGTCGGGATCCTTCGCGATCACCGGGGCTTCAGGCTCGGGGGCCGGGGCGGGTGAGGGGTCATCGGCCTCGGCATCCTCGTCGGGCTCGGGCACCACCAGCTCGGGAGCCGTGGGCACAATGGCGCCGCTGGTCTGGTTGGCCGCCTCAGACTGCTCATCGGTGAGGAAGCTGTCGCCCATGGCCGTAGCGGCAAAGGGCGTCTCGGTGGTGAGGCACTGGGAATACACCCCGTCGACCCCGTCGCCGACTGCCGCCACCTGCACGTCGAACACCGCCGCGACCGGGAAGGACTCCCGCGCCCCCTCGGCAAAGGTCACCGCCGCCTCATGGAAGGGAGCCGCCACGTACAGGGTGCGGCCCTCTCCGGGAGCGATCGCGCCGTCCTCGCCGGTGCGAGACAGCTGTACGCGACCGTCCTCGGTAACGGCATAGGACACCGGTGCCAGGCCCAGGGCCTCCAGGGACGAGGCCTTCATGGGATTGAGGCTCGCCAGCTCTTCTTCGGACAGGCCGGTCACATCCAGCACGAGAAGGCCGTCTTCGCCGGGCACGCCCACGAAACGCTCCGCCTCGCGCACCTCATCGGCCGTGTTCACGACGCCGTTTATTCGGTTCGCCACGGCATTGCCCTCATCGTCGGCCCGGTAGGCCATAAGGGTCTCGAGACCCAAACCGCCGCGGCCGGCGCTGTCAGAGGGGTAGAATGCCCCCAGGGCGATGGCCCGCGCCGCGGGCGCATCCTCGGGCACCTCGTAACGCACGAGATGGGCCAGATAACCGGCACCGGAGACATCGCTGGTGCGGGGCATCTCGGCCCGCACCACTTCTGCGCTCAGGTTCGCCGCGATGCTGCTGCGCTCATTGGTGAGGGTGTAGGTTCCCACCGCCCCGCGCTTCACATCATCGTACTGAGGCTCGGGCTGGACGCCTTCGGCGTCTTCGGCATCGTCGGGTGCGGCGGTGAAGGAATGGAGTTCGTATCCATAATATATGGATACGGGAGTGCCTTCAGGCACTCCGCCGACGAAGCCGAACTCAAGAGAGGGCAGTTCCGTCGCGGCATCCAGCTTGCCGTCGTTGCCGTCGTAGCGCAGCACGAGCTTGCCTGACACGCCCGCAGCCAATTCCCCATCGGTCACGGCGCGGTACATCCCGTAGTGCTCCTGCCACAGCGACCATCCCTCGGGCAGGGCCTCGGCAAACACGGCCGCCCGCATAGCGCCCGCAGTGGCCTCGGCATCGAGGGCAGCCTCCGCCGCTGCGGCCCGCGCCTCGTCCAGCGTGGCAGGGGCGCTCTCGGCCCCAGCCGTCACGCGATCGGCCTGATCGGCCAGGGCGTGGCGCAAGCGCCATTCCTCCTCGGCATAGGTCGTGGCCACATCCCCCGCATCATCGGTGTACAGGTAGGGAGCTTCCAGGGTGAACACAAAACGGTCGCCGGGCTTGGAGCCGGCCAGGTAGCCCCCTTCCAAGCTCTTGCCCAGATCACCCAGCTCGAAGGCGGCCTGCACGCGGCGGCCCTTCGCGTAGAAGCCCGCCTCGGCACTGAAGGGTGCCCCGGAGGCCACGAGGTTCGGACGCAGCCGCGCCGCGATGGCCGCCTCCTCGGCAGCCTGCTGGACCTCCTCGGAGTCGCCCCACTCGGTGGCCACGGTCACCTGGGGAAGCACCTCAGTCGGCTCCACCAGCCCTTCGGGAAGCAGGGCTTCCAGGGCATCGGGGTCGAGATCTTGGGACTGAACACTTGAGGCCCAAGCCAAAGCCGCCTGGTGGGCTTCCTCTTCCGCGTCACCCGCCCCGCCGCCATCAGTCGCGGACACTTCGTCGCCGGGCAGCTCATCGGCATAGGAAACGAGCGCCGTTGCATCGAACATGGTGAAGGCCAGCAGCAGCGAGAGCAGCACCGAGAGCACACGCACCCAGGTCTTGGTGGTGAAAAGGTTCACAGGCGGATGCCCCTCGGCCAGGCGCACCGCCGCCGTCGCGTTGGCAGGCACGCGCGTGCGCCAATGGGCACCGCTATCGACCTCAGCGGGACGGCCTGCACAGCGCGGAGAATTCGGCAGCGGCTCCACCTGCACGCCGCAGTCAACGTTCTCAGAATTATGATGATTTTGCTTATATTCGCTCATTGCCATACCCTCAGTAACCCTGTTATCTGCTCTCGCTCTACCTTCTGCGTCTCTCGACCTTCAAATCACCAGATCAAAAGGCTCTTTTGAAGTGCCCCCCCCCCCGTCCTCAAACAACGTAGATCGCTGCGAGAATAGAGTTTGGGTACAGTAACACTTAGTAAAGAATTGTAGAACTTCGCCCGTTGTTGTCAAAGGGGTAACGGCTTGCTAACGGTCATGTTGCCAATTTGTTACTTTAACGGCTTCATCTGGCCTTTTGATGAGTGTAAAACTAAACGTTGAGTCAGTTTTCATCTTTGCACACAAAAAGGGAGCCCGCCGAAGCGGGCTCCCCGAATGGGACCGTGAATAGGGAACGGTTCCGCGACTATGGAACGCTTACTGAGCCTGGCCGGCCCCGTCGGCGGCACCGGCATCAGCACCCTGGTCGCCAGCGGCAGCGTCCTGCTCGCCGGCCGCATCGGTCTGATCGCCAGTGGCAGGAGCGTCGGCGCCCTCGGCGGAACCCTCAGCGGCACCGTCGCTCGTCGCGTCGCCCTCGGCAGCACCCTGATCGCCCTCGGCGGCAGCCTGATCGTCGGCAGCCGCGGCATCGGCGCCCTCAGTGCCCTCGCCGTCGGCGGCCGGAGCCTGCTCGTCGGCCTGGTCCTGAGCGGTGGGATCGGAGGTATCGCCCTCGGGGGTCGCCTGGTCGGCAGCGGCCTGCTCCTCGTAGGGGGTCAGGTCGATGGCGTAGGGCAGGCCCTCGGGCATCGGGTTGATCTCGATCTGGGCGTTGTTGCGGTACTCCTCGAACCAGGTAGCGAAGTTCTGGCTCGTGTTGGCCTCCTGCATGTAGCTCAGCGTGTCGAGGAACTCGGCCGGCAGCTGATCGGTGGAGGTGATGCCGCCCTCGGGCACGGTGAAGACATCGGTGCACTTGATGATGTGATAGCCGTACTCGCTCTTCACGGGAGCAGCCACGATCTGGTCCTTCTCAAGACCGTCCAGGGCCTCCTGGTACTCGGTCACGAAACCGGTGCCGAGCTTGTCCCAATTCACGTCGCCGCCCTGGGCAGCGCTACCGGAATCCTGGGAATACTGGGCGGCGGCGTCCTCGAAGGAGATGTCGCCGTTGTTGATCTGATCCAGCAGCTCCTGAGCGCGGGCCAGCAGGGCCTCGTCGGTCTCATCGCCCTCGGCGGTGAGCAGGATGTGGCTGGAGCGCTTCGCACCGTTCAGCTGATCGGCCATGGACTGGGCCTGGGCGAGCAGGGCATCGTCGCCCTCGCCGTCACCCTCGCCCTCAGCGGCAGCCACGGCATCGGCCAGCTTGGTCTGGAGCAGATTCGGGCGGATCACCTCGTTGATGTAATCCTCCTCGGTCATCTGGCTCGCCTCAAGAGCCTCATTGAAGGCCTCGTCGCTCTCGAACATGCTCTTGGTCTGGCTCAGGGCCTCGTCGATATCGGCCTGCTCCACGGTCACATTGTACTCAGTGGCAGCCTGATCGTAGAGATCCTGGTTGATGTAGTAGTCGATGACTTCCTGGCGCACGGTCTCGGGAGTATAGCCGTTGGCCACCATCCACTTGCCCCACTCCTCATCGGACTCCAGGCCGCTATCGGTGCGGAACTGCGCGACGTAGTCGGTCACGGTCTGCTCCATAATCTCCTGGCCGTTCACCGTAGCAGCCACGGCACCACCGATGCCGCCGCCACCGCAGCCGACCAGACCTGCGCCCAGGGCCACGGTCAGCACCATGGCGCCGGCACCCTTCAGAGCAGAGCTCTTCATAAACGAGGTGAATTTCATGAATCCCTCAACCTTTCATTCGCTGCCCAGCCCGTATGCCGGGCATCTCTGCCGCGCGGCTCACGCCGACGCGCTCTTTCTCATCCCACAGCGCACGGCCCTCCCAACCGGGCCCTGTGTTCCGCCGGAAAAGGCAGTTGAGATAGTATTCCCCACTGTGGTCAGGGCGTTATTATTTCAATCCTGCTGACGGGGCGAAAGCGAATCACGAATACCGCACACCCCGGAAACGAAACCCACACACACCTGAAAGCAACCTGAAAGGTTTCCTTAAAAGTGAACTTCACCAGCCAAAACACGTGGTTGCTCATAGCCCTGCGGGCTGTTCGCCCCTCGCGGAGTTCGATCCCCTGCGCGATATACGAAAACGAGCGCCTACCGAAGTAGACGCTCGACAAGTCTTGGTGGAGCCTAGGGGGATCGAACCCCTGACCTCATGGCTGCCAGCCATGCGCTCTCCCAGCTGAGCTAAGGCCCCGTAAAAGTGCGAGGAATATAATAGCACAACGGGTCGGGGGCGCAAGTATTTTTTTGAAAAAATTTCGCGCCCCCGAAAATTGGCCCGAAATGCGCCTGCCCCGCCGCACCCCGCTGGCGGCTATTCCGCAGCCTCGGCCTTCTCGGCAGCCTCGGCAGCGGCCTTCTCCACCTGCTCGATGATGCCGTCCAGCGCGCCTTCCACGTCGTAGGCCTCCACGCGACCCTCGTCCACCAGACGGGCGAAGTTCGGGTCCATGGGCAGAGTGGCCACGGCGGGGATGGCGTACTTCTCGGCCACGGCCGCGCCCTGGGGCTCGCCGAAGATGTGGTGCTCCTTGCCGCAGTCGTCGCACTTGAAGTAGGCCATGTTCTCCACGAGACCCACCACGGGCACCTCCAGGGAGCGGGCCAAGTTCACGGCCTTGCCCACGATCATGGCCACCAGCTCCTGGGGAGCCGACACGGTGACGATGCCGTCCACGGGCAGCGACTGGAACACGGTGAGGAACACGTCCGAGGTTCCCGGAGGCATGTCCACGAACATGTAGTCCACATCGCCCCAGTTCACTTCCTGCCAGAACTGCTTGATGGCGCCGGAGACCACCGGGCCGCGCCAGGCCACGGGCATGTCGCCCTCGGGCAGCATGAGGTTCACGGACATGAGCTTGATGCCGCTGGCGGAGGCGGCGGGGTTGATGCCGTCGGCGTCCCCAGTCAGGCGGGCATCCACGCCGAAGGACTTCGGGATGGAGGGGCCGGTGATGTCGGCGTCCAGGATGGCCACCTTGTAGCCGCGCTTGTTCATCTCAGAGGCCAGCAGGCTCGTGACGAGGGACTTCCCCACGCCGCCCTTGCCGGACACCACGCCCACCACGTGCTTGATGTTGGAGCGCTTGTTGGCCTCCAGGGTAGAGGGGCCGGACGCGGCCGTGCGGTCTCCGCAGCCGGACACGCCGCAGCTGGAGCACTCGTGGGAGCATTCTTCTGCCATGATTCCTTCTTTCTCTCTTCTCAGGCGGTTGCATTATTCGCAACCAAGATAGCTCGTGGGGCATCATAGCACAAACCCCGAGGGTGCGCAGGGCATCCTCGGGGTTCGCGAAGGGACCAACGGAGCGGCGCTACCGGGGCAGTCTTACCGGGTAACGTTGTCCTGTTAAGCCGCCCCACCTTTGCACGGGGACAGGGTTACCCGGTAAGACTGCCCCGGGGTTCGCCCAGGGCAATCCCTAGAAGTCCTCCGGCATGTCCTTGCCGTCGCCGGAGGCGTAGAAGGTGGCCTCGCCGGCCAGGTCGCGCACGGATTTCCCCTCGTGGAAGGGCAACGCCAAGAACTCGGCGATGGTGGGCACGAGCGGGCTGCAATCGACGTAGTGGCCCTTCTCGTTGAACTGGTTGGTGTCCTGCGCGCGCCAGTACTGGTCGTTCACGTCGGTGAGGTAGTACAGGCCGTCGGCCACTTCCATGTACAGGGAGTGGTTCGTGTGCAGGTAGGTGGGCAGCTCGTCGAAGGTGATGTCTAGGGCCTCAACGTCTTTCTTTCCCATGGGTGCTCCTGTTCTCGCGCGGATGGATGCCGCTGATTCTACTCCTCGGCGGCCTCGGCATCGGCGGCGTTTTCCACTTCCACGATTTCCTTCCCATCGCCCGACGGGTAGAAGGTGGCCTCGGCGAAGACGGCCTTGATGGTGTGGCCCTCGTCGTTGTAGGGCAGCTCCAGAAACTCGCCGATAGTGGGCACCAGCGGGCTGCAATCCAGGTAATGGCCCTTCTCGTTGAAACGCTCGGTGTCCTGAACGCGCCAGTAGCGGTCGTTCACGTCGGTGAGATAGTACAGCCCGGTGGGCGTCTCCATGTACACGGAGTGGTTGGCGTGCAGGTAGGTGGGCATATCCTCATATGCGATGTCGAGCGCCTCGTCGATTTTCTTACCCATGGGACGTCCTCTCTCGAGCGGATTCGCGCGGGGGCGCCGCCCATCGACGGTACTCCCCGCCTGGTGAGACCATCATAGCAGGGACGCTGCGTCAACGAGGGCGCGCGGCCGATAATCTATAAGCGTTTTGCTTCGAATTTGCAGAGGCCGCGGGCAAGGGCGGATCGGAGGGGGTCGGTTGGTTCGGGGGCCGGCTGGTTCGGCTATCTCCTCCTTTTGTGCAGCAAACTCCAGTAAATAGACACCCCTTCCCCGTTTTCAAGAAAAACGGGCGGAAATTGAGGCGAATTACGATAAAAAGACGGGTTCGCGACCTCTTTTGCACAGGGACATGTCTACTTACTGGAGTTTGTTGCACAAAAACGGCTATTATCGTTGCGAGAACGAACGCTCCCAAAAAACAGGAGGCCCCATGCGCATCGGCATCATCTCGGACACCCACGGCTCCTTGAGCCCGGCGGCCTACGCGGCCCTGGCGGACTGCGACCACATCATCCACGCCGGCGACATCGGCGGCCCGGCCATTCTGCGAGAGCTGGAAACCCTGGCGCCCGTGACCGCCGTGCTCGGCAACAACGACTTCGCGGAATACGGCAGCGCCGTGGACCATTTCGCCCGGCCCGTGATCGGGGGCGTGAAGTTCCTCGTGGGCCACAAGCCCGGCGACGTGCGCGTGAACTGCGGGGGTGCCTCGCGGGGCCTCGGCCCCGGCGACCCCATTCCCGACGTTATCGTGCACGGCCACACCCATGTGCCGGAGCTGATCGTGGGACCCGAGGCGCGGCCGGCGGCTATATATATGTGTCCCGGCGCGGTGTTCCGCCCCCGCAGCGACTTTGGCCGCACCATCGCGAAGATGGACGTGGAAGACGGTCGCGTGTTGCACGCGTGGGTCGAGAACCTCGACGGCAAAGTGCTGCTGGAGGTGTAGCGGCGCTATACCCCGAGACCAGCGGCGAGGTGCGTCATGTAGAAGACGAAGCGCATGACGAAGATGCCCGCGAGGGCGAGCGTCGCCCCGGCTATCAGCAATGCCAGACGTCGGCGGGAGTTGCGGGCACGCACCCCGCAGAAGGCCGCGACCTCGCCGGCGAGACCCAGTACGGCGAAGGCGGCAACGCACGCCGGAAGCGACGGCACGAGCTGGGCCACCGAGGCCAACTCGTTGGCCAGGAGCTCCAACTGGCCGGCCAGCACCCCGTAGACGACCCCGTTGGCCACCAGGGCCCCGCTGCCACCGTGCACAAGAGCGCACCCGGCAACGGCAGGCGCCCGGCAGCCGCGAAGCCCACCAGGGCAATAAGCGGGCCGCCCACCAGGGCGTTCAGCATGAGGGCCACGGGCACGAGGGGCAGGCTCCAGGTGATGATGGTATCCACGTCGTAGGCGAAGGCCACGGCCGTCACGAAGGCGACGATGGCGCCGTCGATGACGGCCAGCAGCACCCGCTGCAGGCCCGTGCGCGGATGCTCGGCGAAGGAGTACAGCCAGAACACCCCCGCCAGGGCCAGGAAGATGACGGCGCAGAACACCTCGTGGACAGCGGCGAGCGGCCCACGCCGGTGAACACATAGAGGGCGTTGGACGGGTTCCCCAGATGGGTGGCCGAGGCGATGAGCCCCACCATGGCGATGACCAGGGGCAGAAACGTCAGCTGGTTGAGGCGGCGGGCCTCCTCCCCCGTGGCGCGGCCCGTCAGCACGGGCAGGCTCGTGAGCAGGTAGGCCACCGCCCCCGACGGGGCCAGAGTGGTGAAGAGCACCAGGGTGATCTCGCTTAGGGCAATGGCGAAGCCGTCCATGGAACGCCGGTCCCCCTAGCGGTAGAAGCGCGGCAGCTCGACCGTCAGGCCGCGCTCCCGCTGAATGCCGGCCAGGGTGAGGCGCGCCAGGCGGGCAAGGCCGGCGTAGAAGGGCTGCTCAGCGGCCTCTTCCAGAGCTTCCAGATAGTGGGGCGCCCAGGTAAGCAGGTGGTCGCGCAGGTAGTCGTCCACCAGCTCGGGCCGCTCGGCGGCGAGGAAGGACAAAAGGGCCAGCATGAGGCCGATGTGATCCTCGGGGGTGCGCTCGTCGGTCAGGCGCTCCACGCCCACGGCGCGCATCCACGCCCGCAGGGCCAGGGTGCTCTCGCCGAAGACGACACACTCGCGATCGGTGTACACCGAGCCCCAGGGCGGCGCGGGCAGATGCCCCGGCCCCACGAACAGGCGGCGGTATTCCCACACCACGTCATCGTGGTCGGCGCCGGCGGCCAGGCCCTCCTTCATGGCGGCCAGGGCCTCCTCAGCCTCGGCAACCTCGTCGCCAACGAAGGGCCACTCCGCAGCAGCGGCGGCCACGTCCAGCTCGGCCAGGGCGGCGAAGGCATCGGCGGCATCGCCGGTGCGGGGGTCGTTCAGGAAGAACGGCGCCAGGCTCGCCCCCGCGAAAACGATGGCGTCCATGGGTTCTGTGGGTTCGGTCATGGCTTCCCTCTCTCTTGTGCTTGCCCGCGGCCCCGGCCACTCCGGCCGGGCTCGGGCCCCTTGTCTCGGCGGCACCGCGCCCCTTCCCCGGGCAGAGCACGACGCCCCTTTCCCTACACGATCTCGTGGCCGTTCTGCACGCGGCCCTCGGCGCGGATGCGGTCGAAGTCGGTCTCGGCGCAGGCGGGCAGGGTGATGGCCAGATGCGGCGCGGTGACCGTCGTCGGCGCGCTGCCACGTTCCGCCGCCGTACTCGTACACCTGGCGGAAGGCGATGGAGGACGGCAGGTCGTGGAAGTCCTTGCAGGCGAGCACGCAGGTCTTGCACCCGGTGCACCGCCGGCCGTTGAAGTGGAACCCGTACTGCACCGCGCCCTCCTTCCATTCTCCTCCCTGAAACCACCCCTTCCATTCTACCCCACCCAGGTGCGCCCAAGGAAGTCAGCGAGGCTCCGACAGGTGCCTGGATCTGTGCTGAACCGCGGCCGAGCGTACTGGGTACGTGAGGGCAAGCGGTGAAGCGCAGAGGCAGGTGCCTGTCGGAGCCTCAGCGTCGGCCGGTTCGTTCGTCCCGCCAGGACGAACGGAACCCAAGTACCTACATAATCTCCAGCGTGCAGTGACGGCTCGTGAGTGTGTTGATGCAGCCGCCCTTGTCCACCCGGTCGCCGTCCATGTCGGCGTCGTGCCACATGCCCTGGGGGATGGCCCCCACGCCGGGCATGATGCGGTCGGTCACCTTCGCCTCGATGAGGATCTCGCCGTGGTCGTTGAACACGCGGACCAAGTCGCCGGTCTCGATGTTGCGCGCGGCAGCATCGAGCGGGTTGATCCAGATGTTGTGGCGATGGGCGTCCTGGATGATCTGGTTGTTGGCATAGCTGGAATGGGTGTGGGCCTTGGTGTGGTAGCCGGTGAACTGCATCGGGTACTCGTCGGTGTTGGCATCGGGGCCGTCGAAGCCGGGCACGTAGACCGGGATCGGGTAGATGACGTCGCCCTCGGGCAGCTCCCAGGTGGCGGCGTACTTGGCGGAATCGGTCATGACCACGTCGTAGCAGACGATGAACTCGCAGAGGCTGTCGTCGCGCAGGATGTCGGTGGTGAAGTTGATGTCGCCATTCTGGTTGGCCGGCATGTTGTTGCCGTAGTTGATCATCATCTTGATGGGGGCGGGCAGCGCATCGGCGCCCTGGATGCCGGCATTCAGGGCCGTGAGCTTCGTGCCGTCCTTGATGGCCTCGGGCCACAGGTAGTTCGGGAACTTAGCCGTGATGGGGTTGTCGCCCGTGGGCAGCGAGTTCAGACTGAAGCCGCCGTTGCCCTCGCGCAGGCCGGAGTTCGTGGAGGGCAGGCCCACCTGACCCACGAGCTGGGGCAGAAGGGCGATGGCGCGGGCCGCGGTCTCGCCGTTGGTGCGGCGCTGCGGCCCAACGTGGCCTCGCTCGGTTACGGGCTGTTCCTCGCCATCAACGCCGCGAGCGTCTGGGGCGGCGTGTTCCCCTTCCTGCCCCCGGCCTTCCAAACCCCCGATGTGATGCTGTGGTTCTTCGGAGCCGAATCGCTCACCTTCGCGGCCACCTTCCTGGCGAGCACCCGCGCACCTACCGCCACGTGCTGTCCACCATTTGGCGGCCGGCCCTGGCCCTGGTGACCATGGCGGCGGTGCGGGAGTTCTACGGCCTGTCGGCCCGCGAGGCCGAGGTGGCCGAGCTCATCGCCCGCGGCCATACCGTGGCCCACATCGCCGAGCCGCTCTTCGTGTCCGAGAACACCGTGCGCACCCATTCCAAGCACATCTACGTGAAGCTGGACATCCACAAGCGCCAGGAGCTCATCGCCCTCGTCGAGAGCTTCGAGCCCGAGGGACGCTAGCCGACCTTCCGCTGGCTTGCCCCCACAGAGAATCGTGCCTCGAAAAACCGGTGCCCCGACGGAGGGTCGGGGCACCGTTGGGAGGGCTTGCTTGGTGCGGGCGTGCCGGCGGGGCAGCCTTAGGCTTTCTCGGCGGCTGCGGCGACGGCGATGTCGTCGGGCTCTTCGGTCAGGGCCGCGTCCACGGTGATGACGAAGTTGGGCTTGGTGCCGGAGTTCTCGTCGGACACGATGTCGGCTGCGTGGGCGCTCTGCAGTGCGTCCATCTCGTCGAGGGCCAGGTTCGCACCGGGGCAGGCGGCCACGCAGGCGGGCAGCTCGCCGCGCTGGCGGCGGTCGTAGCAGCCGTCGCACTTGAAGGTGGTACTCGTCGCCTCATCATAGCTGGGAGCGCCATAGGGGCAGGCCGAGATGCAGGTCTTGCAGCCGATGCACACGGTGTGATCCTGCATGACCGTGCCGTCTTCCAGCTTGCTGTAGGCGCCCACGGGGCAGTTCTCCACGCAGGCCGGCTCCTCGCAGTGGTTGCAGGCCATGGAGAGGAAGGCGAAGGCCGCCGGGTCGTCCTGGCGAATCTCGGTCACGGTGCGCAGCAGCACGCCGGGGCCCAGCTGCTTCTCGCTCTTGCAGGCGATGGAGCAGGTCTTGCAGCCGTAGCAGTTCTTGTTGTTCATCCAAAATCCGATGGCCATGGCTTTACGCCTCCTTCTTCACGTCGACGAGGGTCTGGTTGCAGCAGTGGGTGCCGCCGAGGGTCTTCCACTTGTCGTTGGTCACGTAGCTGGACGAGCCGCCCTGCTGCTCCCACCAACCGTTCTGCAGGCCGATCACGCCGGGCTTCAGCAGCTTGTTCACCCGCGCGATGCCCCGGTGCTCGCCGCGATCGTTGAACACCACCACGGCGTCCCCGTCGGCAATGCCGCGGGCAGCCGCGTCGTCGGCGTGCATGAGGATGTGCGGCTCGGTGTCGCAGATCTCGTCCATCCACGGCAGGGCATGGAAGGTGGAGTGCACGCCGCGATAGGTCTTCTGCTGCACGGCGAACAACGGGTACTTGCCCGCCAGCTCGTTGTCGTTGCGAGCGTCCTCCTCGGAGCGGGCGTAGGTGACGATGGGATCGAAGCCCTCTTCCTTCCACGCGGCCACCCAGAACTCGGCCTTCTTGGAGGGGGTGAGGAACTCGCCGTCCTTATAGGGGATGTAGTCGGGGCCCACCACGTCGATGGCCTTCTTCTCCTTCAGCTCCTCCAGGGTGACGCCCGTCGGCTCGATGACGTTGCTGATGAGGGTGTCCATGGGCACGTCGAAGGCGTCGCCGAAGCCGTAGCGCTTCGCGAGCTCGGTGAAGATCTCCAGGTCGGACTTGCACTGGCCGGGGCCGTCCACGGCCTTCTCCACCAGCTGCACCCAGTGGGAGCGGGCATTGGCCAGCACGCCCTCCATCTCGAACATGCCGGTGCAGGGCAGCACCAGGTCGGAGTAGAGGGCCGTCGAGGTGAGGTAGTGCTCCACGGTGACCACGAAGGGGATGGCCTCCAGGGCCGCCTTCACCATATTGGTGTTGGGCCACTGGGTCATGGGGCTGCCGGTCATGGACCACAGCACGTTCACCTTCAGCGGATCCTGGGCCAGCACCGCCTCGCCGAACTTGAAGCGGGGAATGGCGGGGACCTTGTGGTCAAGCTCGGGCACGGGAATGGGGGCGCCGGTCTTCACCTCGTTCATGCCGCCGGCGTCGGACACGCCGTCGCCGATGTGCCCCACCTGGCCGCAGAAGGCCGCCAGGTACGCGCCGATGGCCGTGGCGTAGGTGCCGTTCTCGGTGCGCATGAACCCGCCCATGTTCTGCACGATCATGGCGTGCTCGGCGGCCGCGTACTCGCGGGCGATGCGCTGGATGTCGGCCGCGGGCACGCCGCACTCCGTCTCGGCCGCCTCGGCGGTCCAGGGCGCGGCGTTGGCGTAGATGAGCTCGAACTCGGTGCTGTACTGCTCGGCCTGGGGCGTGCCCTCCAGGGTGAGGGCGGCCGTGATGTTGGGGGCGTCGTGGCGCACCACGGTGCCGGTGGCCGCATCAAGCACCATGAACGAGGCCGGATCGTCTTCCGCTTCAAGCACCGGCGTGCCCGTGGCCTTGTCCACGAGGCAGGGAGCGCAGGTGTGGGCCAGCAGGAACTCCTCATCGTAGAGCTTCTCGTCCACGATGGTCTTCAGCATGGCCAGCCCCAGGGCCGCGTCCGTCCCGGGCCACGGGGCGATCCAGTCGGTGGCCTTGGCGGCCGATTCGGTGTAGATGGGGTCGATGACCACGAGCTTGCCGCCGTTCTCCACCACCTTCTCGAAGCGCTGGAAGTAGCCCTGCTTGGAAATGGCCGGATTGTTGCCCCAGATCACGCAGTAGGTGGAGTTCTCGATCTGATTGCGGCAATCGAGGAAGCGCTGGCCGTAGATGGGCACGATGGACGCCGTGGTGCCCGCACAGCAGAGGCTGCCCACCGTGGTGGAGGCGCCGCCGAGATGGGCGAAGAAGGCGTTGGCCACCGGGCCGTGCATGGCCCCGAAGTTGCCGGAGCCGGTCACGTAGCAGATGGATTCCACGCCGTCGGCGGCGATGGCCTCGTCGAACTTCTGCTGGATAAGGTCAAAGGCCTCGTCCCAGGTGATCTCCTTGAACTTCCCCGAGCCCTTGTCGCCGTCGCGCAGCAGCGGCACCGTCAGGCGCTCCGGGTCGTTGGTCATGTAGGCGCGGGCGATGCCGCGGGCGCAGGCGGCGCAGTCGTTCAGCTCGGAGGACTCCACCTTCACCAGCTTGCCATCCACCACATAGCCCTTGAGGTTGTGGTGCTGGCACTCCGGCGGGCAGGTGGAATAGAAGATCTCCGCGCCCTCGTAGGGATCCTCGCCCGTCGCGGGCAGCCCCTCCTCGTCGGCGGGCGCGTCGTCGGTGGCCGCCGGGGCGCACCCGGCCAGGCCCGCAGCGGCGGCCGTGGCGGCTGCGGCCCCCACGAAGGCGCGACGGGTGAGCGTGGCGTCTGCGGCGCGTTCGCTGTTCTTCGTCATAGAACTCTCCTCCCTCAGATAGGATTTCCTCGCGGCGCTGTGCCGACAGCCCCTTCGCCGTCCGTCGCACCGATTGCGGTGCACGTCGCGGAAGGGCGCCGTCTGCGGGAATGCGGCCCTCCTCGACCGAGACCCCAGCGCACAGGCCCATTGTGCCGCTGCCGGGGGCCGGCCGCAATGGTCGGGAAGGGAACTTTTCATTAAGAATTCGGGACAAATATTAAAAAAGAATTACCTTCCCCATCAGCTATTCCCGCACCCCTTCCCATCGGGCATAATAGGGTGGTTGGCAAGGAGGGGATCCATGGCGCGACACCCGTCGGAACGCTCGTTCCGCTTCGGCATACGCTTCAAAATCGCCGTATCCATCGGCGTTATCATGGTTGCGCTCATGGGCATCGATATCCTGTGGAACCTGTCGCTGCAAAACGCCCAGGCCGAGAACGAGGCCCGGGAGAAGGCCGAGGTCCTGGCCGCCGAGATGCGGGCCGCCTGGGACTTCGTCGACAGGAACCAGAACGTCATCAACCGCGCCGAGGACGGCAGCTTCCGCACGAAGCACCTCGTGTGCGTGGTGGCGGCGAAGTCCATCTCCATGCTGTTCACCACGGAAACCGACTACTCCATCCGCTTCACCAACGACACGCCCCGCCAGGCGGCCAACGCCCCGGACGCCTTCGAGCAGGAGGCCCTGGCCGCCTTCAACGCCGACCCGGAGCTGAAGGCCTACTGGCGCGTCATGGCCGGCGCCGACGGCGAGCGGGTGTTCCGCTATCTCGAACCCCTGTACGTGACCGAATCGTGCCTGGAATGCCACGGCGAGCCGGTCGGCGAGCCGGACCAGTACGGCTATTCGAAAGAGGGCATGGCCGTGGGGCAGGTGGGCGGCGCCATGTCCATCACCGAGCCCATGGACATTTACGCCGACGGCATCCAGAACAGCATGGTGCAGCAGGTGGTCATGGTGCTGTTCATGATGGTGGCCGCCTTCGCCGGGCTCTACTTCGTCACGAGCCGGCTGGTGCTGCAACCCATCGACGCCCTGCGCACGGCGGCGAAATCGGTCGGCGAGGGCGACTTCGACTACACGCTCGCGGTGCCCGACCCCTGCGCCAGGCCCCGCGACGAGATTACCGAGCTCACGGGCGACTTCGACCGCATGGCCCGCGACCTGGAGGCGCTCTATGCCGATCTGGAAGGCCAGGTGCGATCGAAGACCGACGATCTCATGGTGTTGAACGACCTGCTCAACTACCAGAAACGGGAACTGAAGGCGGCACTCGACCGCCTCGGCGAGGAGGTGGCCTACAAGAACGAGTTCTTCGCCATTGTGAGCCACGAGCTGCGCACGCCGCTCACGAGCATTTTGGCCTACGCCCGCATCCTGAACGGCGACGAGAGCCTGGCGCCCAAGACCCGCGAGGCCGTGGCCGAGATAGAGTCGAACGCCACCCTGCTGCTGAACATGGTGAACAACATCCTCGTCATTTCCAAACATGCCGCCCAGAAGGACGAGCTTTTGCCCGAGCCCGTGGACTTCGTGGACTTGGCCCAGTTCGTGCGCAAGGCTCTGGCCCCCATCGCCGCGGCTAAGGACGTGCGGCTCACCTGCTCGGTGGCCCCCGACGTGCCCCTGGCCATGGCCGACTGGGAGAAGCTGCGCCGCGTGCTGGAGAACCTCGTGGACAATGCCATCAAATACACCCACCGCGGCGGCTTCGTCGACCTGGCCATCACGTTTAAGCCCGCAGATGGCGAAGCCGGCGAGGGCGGTGCGGGAGACGGCGCGAGGGGCGGCGAGATCGTGATGCGCGTGAGCGACGACGGCATGGGCATTGCCGCCGAGGACCTGGATCAGATATTCGAGCTGTACAAGCAAGCGGGCCAGTCGGCCAACCGCCGCTACCGGGGCACGGGGCTCGGGCTCGCCGTGGTGCGGGACCTAACCGAGCTGCACGGAGGCACCGTTGCCGTGGAGAGCCGCGTGAAGGAGGGCAGCACCTTCACCGTGCGCATTCCCCATATACCCGTGGCGGAGGCCGGGGATGAAGAGGATGCGTAGGCACGCGAGATGCAGGGGCAAGACCACGGTAGGGCAAGGGCCGGGCCCTTGCCGCCCGACAGCAGCGGACCGCGACGAAGGAGGACGATGATGGCGAAGATTCTGCTCGTTGACGACGAGCCGCGCATCGAGAAGCTGGTGCGGGACATGGTAGAGGGCGCCGGTTACGAGTTCGCCTACGCCGAGAACGGTGCGGACGCGCTGGCCCGGGTCGGCATCGACGGGCCCGACCTCATCATCATGGACGTGATGATGCCGAAGATGGACGGCTTCACCGCCTGCCGCGAGCTGCGGGCCCGCGGCATCACGGTGCCGGTCATCTTCCTGTCGGCCAAGGGCGACATCGTGGACAAGGGGGTGGGGTTTGCCGCCGGAGGCGACGACTACATGGTGAAGCCCTTCGACCCGCGCGAGCTTATGATGCACATCGAGGCCCACCTGCGCCGCGCGGCCATGCGCCCGAGCACGGCCATGCCTTCCACCGGCACCATCGCCGTGGGCCGCCTCTCGCTGGATATGGCCCAGCACCGTGCCGCCCTCGGCGGCACGCCCGTGGCGCTCACCCCGAAGGAGTTCAAGATCCTGGCCACCCTGGCCGCGAGCCCCGGCACCGTGCTCTCCCGCGAGCAGCTGGTGGAAGCCGCCTGGGGACCGGAGTTCGTGGGCGAGACCAGTTCCATCACCGTGTTTATCAAGAAGCTGCGCGCCAAGATAGAGGCCGACCCCACCGAGCCCCGCATCATCGAGACCGTCTGGGGCATCGGCTACCGCCTGGACCCCGAGGCCTGCGGGTAGGCGGTACGGCCCCGGGCCCGCGCCGCCTTGCTAGACCTACAGCGCCTACAGCGCCCGTTCGTACATGGACACTTGAATGTCGCCGAGAGCCGGGTAGTACACGGTCCAGTCGCCCCGATCCTCGAAGCCGCAGGATTCGTAGAGGCTGCGGGCCCGTTTGTTGTGGGGGAAGGTGTCCAGGCGCAGAACCGCGAGCCCGTCGGCGCGGGAAATCTCGATGCCCCGGGTCAGGAGCTGCCGCGCGAAACCGCGGCCGTGATAGGCCGGCAGCGTAGCCACCACGTGCAGCACGCCCACAGACTCGGGTTCCGCATCCACAGCCCAGGGCACCGCCTCGTAGCCGGGCGACCCCTCGTGGTTCACCACCATGGCGCTCGCAATGACGGGATGGGAGCCCTCGGCATCCTCGATGAGCACGCCGATGATCATCTGGCCGGCTTCCACCGACTCTCGCAGAAGCTCTGCGGACGGATGGCCGCCGCGACGCCATTGCACGTCGAAATCGGTGCCCTCCATCTGGTCAGCCATCTGCCCGTAGAAGTCGAACACCGCATCCAGTTCATCGACCCGCGCCTTGCGCACTTCCAGCATCACGCCACCCTTCCTTCACCTCAACGAAAGTCTTCCTCCTACCCTACCACGGCCTCCCTGCTCCGCCGGCCCGCACCGACCCCGTCCCTCCGAAACGGTTCGCCAACGGGGGCTGCACCAGCAGAATGCGCACCGCTCCGGCGGCCTATGATGTGTCTGCTGAAAGCTCGCGGCCTGTCGGCAATCGAAAGCACAATATCGGCTGCCGCATGCCAGCCCCACGCCGCCTCCAAGGAGCCCGCCATGGTCAAGACGCTCACCTACGACCAGATACAAGCCGCCGTCGAAGATGCCTATGCCGCGTGCAAGGACCTCGCCGGCGGCCAGAACGCCCATTACATTCCCTACCTGGCCAACGTGGATTCCAACCTGTTCGGCATCAGCGTTTGCCTGCCCGACGGGCGCGTCATCTCCGTGGGCGACACCGACTACCGTCTCGGCATCGAATCGGTATCGAAGGTGCACACGGCCATCCTCGTACTGCGCCAACTCGGCGCCCAGCAGCTGCTGGACAAGATCGGCGCCGACGCCACGGGCCTGCCCTTCAACTCCATCTTCGCCATTCTGCTGGAAAACGACCATCCCTCCACGCCGCTCGTGAACGCCGGAGCCATCGCCGCCTGCTCGCTCGTGGAGCCCGTGGGCAATGCCGAGGCCAAGTGGAAGGCTATCGTGGACAACATGACCGACCTTTTGGGCAGTGCGCCGCAGCTCATCGACGAGCTGTACCAGTCGGAAAGCGCCACTAACTTCGAGAACCGTTCCATCGCGTGGCTCTTGCGCGACTACGACCGCCTTTACGACGACCCGGCCATGGCGCTCGACCTGTACACGCGCCAGTGCTCCCTGGGCGTGACCGCCGAACAGCTGGCCATATCGGCGGCCACCATCGCCGCCGACGGTGTGAACCCCGTCACCGGCAAGGCGGTGTTCGACGCTGCCCTGGCGCCGAAGATCGTATCGCTCATGGCCACTGTGGGCTTCTACCAGCACTCCGGCGACTGGCTCTACACCGCGGGCCTGCCGGCAAAGACCGGCGTGGGCGGTGCCGTCATCGGCGTGGTGCCGGGCCTGTGCGGCCTGTGCGCCTTCGCCCCGCCGCTCGACGACGCTGGTAACTCCGTGAAGGCCCAGGCAGCCCTGAAGCACATCATGGGAGCCCTCGACCTCAACGTCTTCAGCAACACCCACTACGAGCTGGCAGCATAGGAAGCGGGAGAGGGCACTTTCACCTCATAGCCGTTCGCCGATACGAAAACGGGCCGCAGCATATCCATGTTGGCAAGTTTCTCGGCAACCACCTCGGTGTTTGGAATTCTTACCAGACCAGGCCCCATGCCAAGCTGGTTAGTGAGGAATTCGACTTCGATACCCTCTTTGTAGAACGCCCGAAGACAACCGCCCTCGGTGGGAGCAAGAAAACCCGCCTGCTCCATTTCCATCGTCAAGCATTCGCTGCCGTCAACCTCAAGATAGGGATTGCCGTAGAGCACGTCGATGTCGTGAGATTTCAGGTTCGGTAGATAGCTTTCGTCAAAATAAAACGTATAGAGGTATTCCGCCCAACTTCCCACAATCATCACATGAGGCAGTAAATGAGAGGCTTCCAAGGTGCGCATCAAGTCCCAAAAGACGTCCTCATGCCTCATGCTGCCTCCCTAAAGCCCTTTCGATAAAGGCATGCTCGCGCTTCAATCTCCGAAGAACATCTTGCAGCGATCGCCGGCGTTCCACGCTGCGGCGCAGATCATCGCCCACCTTGTCCTCGGGACCCACGTATTTTGTGACCACTTTATCGCCGTCGCGGAATTTAAGGTAGCAATAGGAACGACCCCTGCGCATTCTCACAGAAACACTGCCTCGGGGCAAAGCGCTAATCTCGCGCTCGTACAAAGCCTGAGAGCGCTCGTTTCGCTCCAGTTCCTCGACAAGAGTATCTCGTATGATGTTTGTTTCATCCATGACACGAATGTTGCCCCACAAAACCATACTTGTCAATCATTTGTGGGGCAACTTTGTCTTCCCCGCAAAGACTCCTACTCGAGTGCCCATGACCATCTCTCGCAGAGAGACAGCCGCTACCGCCCAAGCCAATGCTTCGGCACGGGGATGAGGGCGCCGATGGCCGCGGCGGCCAGCAGCACGAAGACGGCTTTCACGGGGAACACCAGAAAAAGCAGCAGCGCCGTCATGAGCGGTTGGCGCATGACGCAGCCCGTCAGGCCGGCAGTGGTGGCGCACAGGGCGAAGACGGGGTCGATGTCCGTGAGGGCCGCAGCACCGTAGCCGATGGCGATGCCGGCGAAGATGATCGGGAAGAAGTGGCCGCCGCGCCAGCCCAGGCCCAGGCACACCTGGGTGACGACCACCTTCAGGAACCCCGTGGCAATGAGGGCCGCCGCGCTGAAGGCGGTCCATGTGGCCGCGAGCTGCTCCGTTTGGGCCTCGCCGGCGAACATCGTGAAGGGAAGCAGGATGCCGGCCACGCCGAGGAGCGCGCCAGCCGCCATTGCCTTCGCCACCGGTCGATCCCCCAGGCGGCCAGCGAGCCCGCGCACGACCCGGCCACTGCCGTGAAAGAGCCAGCCGGCCGCAGCCCCCAGCAAGGCGAGAGGCACCGCCCAGGCCAACTCCGAAGCGCCGATGGCGATGGCGGAGAAGTGGGGCAGGCCCCCTCCCTGGCCGAACAGAGACCCGAGGCCGAGCATGGCCCCCAGGGCCCCGGCGATGGCGAGCAGGTAGGCGACCAGCTTCGCCGCCCGGGGCACCTCGATGGTCGACGGATCCGTTCCCGAGGACTCATCGGCATACCCCGCCAGGGGCGCGGCCAGGCCGAACAGGGGCGCCGAAAATGTGGCCGACACCACCGCTGCCACGCCCACCTGCGACAGCTCGCGCACCTGTGACCCCATGAAGCGCATCTTGTCGCCCACCCAGGTGGCGAGCCCCGCGATCACGCCCGTGAGCCCCGCCTCGGGGCCGATGGAGCCCCCGAACAGAAGCGGCAGCAGCGCGCCCGTGAACGATGCGCCCAGATGGCGGTACTCGTAGCGGCCCGTGGCCTTCACCTGGGCCATCACCGTGTTCATGTCTTCGGGATAGGATCCGCATCGCTTTTGGAAGAGCCCGATGATCGCACCGCCCGCCAGGCAGAACGCCAGCGGATACACGACGGCGGGAAGCCCCTGAGCCTCCAGGGCAGCTGGGGCCTTCACCCACAAAAGGTCGATACCGAGGTTCATGAGAAAGAAGAACGCCCAGGCAAAGGCCCCCGCAAACCCGCCGAGCGCCACCGTGAGCACCCCGAACAGCGCCCCGTGCCCCGCTTTCGCCGCCACCTTCCCCATGACCGCCCCTCTTCCGTCCCATGCCAGGCATCGCTTGGCTCTTGTTGCTTGCCGCCCATTCTATAGCAGAAGACGGCCAAGCACGCGAAAAAGGGCCGTTGGCCCTCCGCCCCTCCTCGCGTTCCGGACTTAAAGACAGAGGCCGCCAAAAGGCCCGCACCTCAAAAGGAGATGCGGGCCCCAGGATCGGGCGCGGGGAGGGAGAGCGCCCGACGGGTTGGCACTGGCGAGGGCAGCCACTGGTGAGGGCAGCGACCGATCAGCTTGCGCCAATGGGTGGAAGCGAGAGCAGCCGGCCTTTAGGCCTCCTTGCCGCCAAGCACCTGGCCGATGGTGTAGCCCATCAGGCAGTTGCGCGTATGGGACAGGCAGTTCAGATTGTGCGGATAGGTGTTGTAGAACATGCCGCCCGACACGATGCCGGCTGCGAACAGGCCCTCGATAGGCTGGCGCTCCTTGTCGAGCACGCGGCAGGCCGTATCCACCAGCAGGCCGCCCGTCGTGCACAGGCCGTCGGCATGCTCCTTGGTGGCGTAGAACGGCGGCGTATCAATGGTCATCATCATCGCGCCGGGGAAGTTGAAGTCCTCGTCCTTGCCAGCCGCCGCCATCTCGTTCCAGCGGTTGATGGTGGCCACAAACGCATCGGCGGGCACCTCCATGAGCTCGGCCAGCTCTTCCAACGTGTCGGCCTTCAGGGCGTTCTCGCTGGTAGCAGCCCCGACCCACGCCTCCTTGGGGCCGTAGCACGAGGAACTGGGCGTCCAGATCTTGTCGATCTTCTCGGCGATGGCGCCATCGACCACGTAGAAGTCGTAGGTGCCGGGCTGGGCTTGGATGGCCATGGCCAAATGCCCGTAGGGCTCGTATTCCGGCGTGAAGCGCTTTCCCAGCTTGTTCACACGCACATAGGGCATAAGCTGCTCAGGATCCAGCATGATGGACTGGGGGAACTCGTCCTCCGCCGCACCGACGGCAATGCCCATCTGAAGGCCGTCGCCGGTGTTGCCGAAGGCACCGGTGAGCCAGGCGCCCGGCACCCCGCGGGGACGGCAGCGCTCCTTCAGCATCTGCTGGTTGAACTCGTAGCCGCCCGTGGCGAGCACCACGCCCTTGGCGCAGTTGTAGCGCTCGTAGCCATCGGCGCTCTTCACGATAACGCCGGTCACCTTGCCCGCCTCGTCCACAACCAGCTGGCAGGCCGGCGTCTCGAAGCGGATCTCCACGCCCGCATCGGTGAGGATGCCGGCAAGAATGTCAGCCAGCTCGCCGGGAGGATAGGGCAGGTTGAGCGAGGTATTCCACGAACGCGAGAGCGAGGTCTTGTCCCACTCGTCGCGGAAGTCCGGGAAATCGCCTGCGGCGAAGGTAAGCGGGTAGTCGTCCAGGTTCTGGTTATCGAAGTGGCTGATGTACCAGTCCACCGCCTCGCCGTTCTTCTCCAGGAAGTGCTTGAACAGGGTCATGTCGCCCTGGAAGGCGTTGTCCATCATGGCGTCGGCGATCCAGGCGTCGGTGTCGTAGGTCATGCCCCAATGCTCGTGCAGCTTGGAATTCGTGCCGCCGATGGTGGCGGAGTTGTAGTTGCCGCGGTTCTGCTTCTCCACGGCCACGGTCTTCAAACCCTGCTCGGCGCAGGCCAGAGCCGCCGCGTCGCCAGCCGGCCCCAGACCGCACACCACCACGTCCACGTCATGGGTGGCCACGATCTCATCATCGGCGATGGGCTCGGCCACAAAGGCGATCTCGCCCTCGCCGGCGGAGCCGACTTCCACCTCTTCCACCACGGGCCACACGGCCTTGGACGGATCGGTGGTCTGCATGGTCCCGGTAGCGGCCATATCGCCGGCGTCTCCGCCGGACGCGGCAGGCGCCGCGGCCTCCCCCGTCGCCTTCGGGGCGCAGCCGGCCAGCCCGGCCACAGCAGCGGCACCCGCGGCCAGGGCGGCACCGGACAGGAAGCCGCGGCGGCTGAGGCCGATCGTCGCGTCGTTGGTCATCGGGGATTCATTGTTCGTCATGGAGCACTCCCTCCTCACGTTGCCCCGGCGACGGCATCCACTCTGCGAAGCGGACCCCTGCGCCTTCCGCCCTCCGTGGCGGCGGGGACATTTCGAGCCGAAGTGTGGCACGACTACGGCCCCCACCGCATCTTCCGAAAGGGGGGATATTGGCATTTTCCCTGTTCAGTGCGATGGTGGAAGAAAGTTGTCTGCCCCGATTTACCTCAATAATGCGATAGGATATACCGCAACGGGAGAGGGAGGATCGATGGGAAAAATCGCGCAGGGGAACCGGATGCCGGCAAGAGAACGGGCCGACGATCACAAGGAGCACTGGACCCCCTCCCTCGCCACCGTAGCGGGATCCGCCGCCCTATGGGCCTGGGGCTTCCTCGCTTACCTGAGCCCCGCTCTCTTCCCCGCCGGCAAAGGGGCTGAGACCACCGGGCTCGAAATCGGCTTCTTCGCCTCGCAGGCCACCGTCGTCGTCAGCGCCGTCCTCCTCATCGCCATCTCGCGCCGCATCGTCGTGACTTTCGGACGCGGCACCTTGCTTGTGGCCGCCGGCGCCATGAGCACAGTGTCCCTCGCCATTCCCGCTGCCATCGCCGCCGAGGCCTTAGGGCTGCTTATCGGGCTCGGCATCGTGTCAGGCATTGCGGCCTCGCTGTGCGGCATTGCCTGGGGAGCCCGCTACTCCCTCGGGTCGAGCCACGCCCCAGCGACGATCCTGCTCTCGTTCCTGCTGGCCTACGGCCTGTACCTGGCAACCTCCTGCCTCATTCCCTTCCCATTCCGCGCTCTCGTTGTCACTGCGCTGCCCATACTGTCTTGGGCCTTTTGGGCCGACGATGCCGTCAAGCGCCACCGCCTCTCCTCGTCGGTATTCCCTACCAGGAGCACGGGGCATCACCTGCACGACGGAAGCACCATGCCCGGAGAACTGCTCGCCGGCTCATGGGAGGCCCGCGTTATGCCCTGGCGCGCCATGGGGGTCATAATGATGGCGGCCCTTATCGGGAACCTCGTTTCCTCAGCTATCATGGGATTTAGCTACGATCAGGCCGACAGTCTGTACGCAGGCGGGGTGGCTGTGTGCGCCTGCATAGTCACCATGGCCCTGGTACCCCTGAGCGGCGGCGAGGGCGCCTTCTCGGTATCCCAGCTGTACCGCACCACCGTCACGTTCTCCGCCGCGGGGCTCTTGGGCATTCTCGTGTTCGGACATCAGGGGATGGCGGCCGGGGGCGCCCTTGTCCAGGGGTGCGCGATGTTCCTCCAGGCGCTCGTTTACGTCGTAGTCGCCCAAAGCACTCAGCGAGAGGGCCTGGCACCGCTGCTCTCCTTCGGTATCGGGCAGGCCCTCGTGTCGGCCATCGTGTTGGCAGGCAACGTCCTCGGCAAACAGCTGGCCCTGATGGACGGGAGCGACTTTGTCCTGCACGCCGCATGCGGGACAGGTGTGCTCATCCTCTTCCTCATGATGGCGAATCAGGCGGCAAAGGAAACCGAGGGGCTTCCCGGTTCGGAAGAAGCGGGGAATGGGCGGCCGCCGCAACCAGCCGGCGGAGACGGTCATCCAGCAGACGAGGGAAGCGCATCGGCCAACGAGGCCGAGATCTTCGCCGCCGCCTTCGGCCTCACGCCTCGGGAAACGGAGGTGCTCACCCTGCTCGGGCGCGGCCGCAGCCTTCCCTACATCGCCGATGCGCTGTTCGTGACCACTGGCACTGTGAAAACCCACGTCAAGCACATCTATCGCAAGTGCAACGTCAGCAGCCGCCAAGAGTTGCTCGACCTTCTAGAACGGAAGAGCAGCTAGGGACGTTCCTTGCTTCTGGCCTGCACGCCCCCCTACAACGCGAAGCGGTCGCGGGCGCGTTTCGGGGTCGTGGCGCGGGCGGCCTCGGTGCGGTCGTGCTGCCAGTTCATGAGGAACAGGACGCAGTCGGTGCGGTTGCTGGCACGGAGGCGCTCGATCTGACGGTCGAAGAGATCGCCGTCATCGAGGAAGCCGGCATCGGCCAGAGCCCGCACCATAGCGATGTCCCCCTCGCGGGCCACGTACTGGCACGCCTCGGCCGCCCGCTCGCGCAGGGCCTCCACAATGCGGTCGCGCATTGCGGGATTCAAACGGAAGGGTGCGGCCACGCGATGGAGCAGCGCTCCCAGGTGGTCGGGCAGACCGCGGCCTGCAAGCAGCTGATCGTCGTAGCGGGCGAAGTCGAAGGGAATGTCGTCGTCCGGTGCGGCCAAAAAGCAGCTCATGAGCTGGTCGGATGTAATGTGCACCACCGCATCGGCCGCAGCCAGGCGCACCACGGCGTACTCGAAGCTGCCCTCGCCGATGCTGGTGACGCTCGCGGGAATGAGCACGGGCCCCACCAGCGTGCGCGAGCAGAAGCAGTGGGCGCCAATGGTACGCAGACCCTCGGGCAGCATGAGCTTGCGCGTGCCCTTGCAGGCGTTGCCGTCGCGCACTGTGCGCACGGTGTCGGGAAGGGAAAGGGTAGCAGGCGCCGTGATGAGGGCCCGCTCGGCAATGACCGTGAGCGGCGCGCCCTCTACCGTCCGGGGCAGCGCCAGACGATCGGCCGCCGACACGGGTGCCACCATGGCGCTGGCCGCGCTGGCCGCCGCCTCCCGAGCCGAAACGTCGGACGCGCCGCGCATCCGCGCGTGGGCCGCAGACGAGAACTGGCGCGACACCGAATCGGGCGCCGGAGGCCCGGCCACCAGATGGGCCTCACGGACGCTCGCCGAGGCCGCCGTCGGCGTTGGCGGAAGAGAACCCGAAGCGGCCGTGAATACTGCCGACGGGGAGCCGGCGACGACCGCGTCGCCGTTGTCGGGTGCAGTGAAACCGTACCAACACTGGGCGTCTTCCACCGCCTGGAAGTCAGTCACGCGGCCGCCGCAGCGAGCAACCACGCGGGCGAGGGCGGCCGGATCGTCGCCGCGCCACACGGTTTCGGGAGGCACGGCGCCGTCAACGCGGGTCAGCGATGCCGGAGCGTCGATGACGTGGGGAGGGGTCGTTCCCTTCGCCAGAAGGGCCTGCCCCGCGATCTGCACACCGTCGGGCAGGGCAAGTCGCTCCTCATAGGGCGCCTCCGCAAACAACAGATGCTGCGCGTCGCCCACCTTCTCCAGCAGGCAGCCCTCCTCTACGGCGAAGCGCTCGTTGGCGGGGCTTACCCGGTAGCGCCGGGCCGCCAGCCGCGGGTTGGGCAGCGCCAAGTCCAGCGGCGCCGGGTCGTACACGCGCACGCCCGCGCCCAAGTACACCACCTCGGCGCACACCGACCCGAAGGCCTGGGCGCCGATCACCTCCACCGTGTCGGGAACCACAAGCAGACGCACCAACGCCCCGCTCGTGAAGCGCCGGGCGAAGGCCTCCGACGCGATGCGCACCACGGGCACCCCATCGATGAACGCCGGCACCACCACGACGAGCTGGTCGCTGGGAAGCCCATGCTCGGCCAGAGCCGACAGGTGCACGGCCGACAGGGCGAAGCCGTCGCCGTCGCGGCGCACCTGCACCGGCACCATGGTGGCGAAATAGTCGGCGGCCGCCATTCCGCAGGCGCCCCCTGCCGCTTCATCGGCCTCATACGATGTTTCACGCGCTGCTTCTGGTGTTTCACAGGCTGCCAAATTTGTTTCACGGTCTCTTTCTGATGTTCCACGGTTGCTTTCAAGTGTTTCACGGTTTCTCGATGTTTCACGCTCATGGGGCGGAATCCAGCGGGGCGTCTGCCCGAGCGTCCACAACTCGTGAGGAGTGAGCGGCCGTTCGGCAGCACCGGCGATGCCAACCCCCGCCGCACCCGCTGCACCCGCCGTTCCGTTCCCCGCCACGACGGCCGGCGCGACCACCGTTCCGGCGCCCGGCGACACCACGCCCTCTGCACTCGCGACCAGGCCCGACGACCCTTCCCCGCCGACACCGGTCGTAGCCCCGCGCAGCGCGTCGCCGATCAGCGCCATACGCTCCTCGTCTGAGATGCCCATGCCGAGGGCGCCTACGATCAGCAGATCGCCGTCGGTACCGTCCAGCTCGTCAGTCTCGTCCAGGGCCGCATCGTGTACCCAGGGCTTGTAGGGGGCCAACTGCGGGCGCCAGTTCTCGCCTTCAATGGCGTGGCCCGGCTCCTCTAGAATCACATCGGCCAGCGAGAGCGCCAGCGGGTTTTCTTGCGCCCGCGCAATGAGATTGTCGATGGAAGAAGTTGCGTCGCGAAAGACCAGAGCATTGCCGTCCATAGTTTTGTGCACCTTCCCAATTCCGATGCTCGCAGGCTGTTTACCCCGTGTGTGCCCCATGCTACACTACGCCCCAGAAGGGCACAAGAGAGGAGGCAGGGTGCACGAACGCGAGATGGAGGCGCTGGCCCGTGATGCGCTCGATCTGGTGCGCAACGGCCTTCTGGTGAATCTGCGCTTCATGAGTGCCGCCTTCGCGCGGCTGACTCCCCTGCCCGCACCCGGCGCCACCTTCGCCACCGATGGCGCCCATCTGCGCTTCGACCCCGCCACCTGGGCCCGCGCTTACGCCCGCGACAGCGCCGAGGCCACCCGCGCCTACCTGCACGTGGTGCTGCACAACGTGTTCCTGCACCTGTACCCGGGCGCGAACGTGGAGCCCGATCTGTGGGACATCGCCTGCGACATGGTGGTGGAATCGGTCATCGACCAGCTGGATCTTCCCGCCACGCGCACGGCAACGGCCACGGCCTCCCGCCCCGAGCTGGAGCGCATGGCCGAAGAGGCCGGCCTCATGACCGCCGAGCGCGTCTACGCGGCCCTGCGCGAGCGCCGTGCCGCGGGCGCGAGCGCCGAGGAGCTCGCTCGCCTTGGCGCCCGCTTCTATGTGGACGACCACCGCCCCTGGCATGCCGTCACCGTGGCCGAGGGGAGCGACAGCGCCCGGGCCGAGGGTGAGGCCGCTGAGGGCGAGGGCCAGCGCGGTGCCGCCGCCGGTGCGGCCGATACCCCCGGCACCGATATGGATATTCCCGACGAGGCCGCCGACGTTCCCTATAGCCACAAGGCCCACCGGGCCATGGATTCCGCCGACATCACCCAGAAGGAGGCCCCCGAGCACGCCGCCCGAGCCATCGGCGAGCGCTTCGCTGACACGGTGCAGCTGGACCGCTCCCGCGAGCAGTGGGAGAACGCCGCTCTGGAAATGGGCATTCAGCTGGACGCCTATGCGAAGCTGTGGGGCATCGAGGGCTCGAACTTGGCCATGAACCTGCGCAAGGTCACCCGCGAGAAGCACGACTACCGCGCCTTCCTGCGCAAGTTCTCCCGCATGGGCGAGCAGATTCGCGTGAACGACGACGAGTTCGATTATGTCTTCTACACCTACGGCCTCCAGCTGTACGACAACCTGCCCCTCGTCGAGCCCGTGGAATTCGCCGAGGAGAAGCGCATCCGCGATTTCGTCATCGCCATCGACACCTCGGCCTCCACCAAAGACGGCCTCGTGCGCCGCTTCATCGAGCGCACCTATTCCATCCTCGCCGACGAGACGAGCTTCTTCTCGAAGATGAACGTGCTCATCATCCAGTGCGACGCCGCCGTGACCGACGTGGCTCGCATCACGAGCCTGCGCGATTTGGAAGACTACCTGGAAAACCCCGTCATCAAGGGTCTCGGTGGCACTGATTTCCGCCCCGTGTTCGCTTACGTCGATGAAGCCCTCATGGCCGGCGAGTTGAACGACCTGGGCGGTCTCATCTACTTCACCGACGGCCAGGGCACCTACCCGACCCGGCGCCCCGCCTACGAGACCGCCTTCGTCTTCCTCGATTCCGACGATGCCGCTGCCAGCGCCCCGGTGCCTCCGTGGGCCATGAAAGTCGTTTTGGACGAGACCTTCGTATTAGAAGAGGAATACTAGGACAGGAGCCCCTATGAACATCCGCGAAGCAAAGCAGCAGATCAAGAACGCCATGGTGGCCTACTTCACCAAGGACGAGTTCGGCAACTACCTGCTGCCACCCGAGCGCCAGCGCCCCGTGTTTCTGCTTGGTGCCCCGGGCATCGGCAAGACGGCCATCATGGAGCAGATCGCCCAGGAGCTGGAAGTGGGCTTTGTGTCCTACTCCATGACCCACCACACGCGCCAAAGCGCCTTGGGCCTGCCCTTTATCGCCACGAAGACCTACGGCGGCGTGGAATATCAGGTGTCCGAGTACACCATGAGCGAGATCATCGCCTCGGTCTACGAGGCCATGGAATCCACGGGCCGTCCCGAGGGCATCCTGTTTCTGGACGAGATCAACTGCGTGTCGGAGACCCTCACCCCGGCCATGCTGCAATTCTTGCAGTACAAGGTGTTCGGCCGCCACGCCGTGCCCGATGGGTGGATTGTAGTGACCGCGGGCAACCCGCCCGAGTACAACCGCACGGCCCACGATTTCGACATCACCACGTGGGACCGCCTGAAGCGCATCGAGGTAGAACCCGACTACGACGTGTGGCGCGAGTTCGCCCTGTCGGCCGAGGTGCACCCGGCCGTCATCACCTACCTCGATATCGAGCGCAACCATTTCTACGCCGTGGAGGCCACCCCCGACGGCGCGTCCTTCGTCACGGCCCGCGGCTGGGACGACCTGTCGGCCATGATCAAGCTCTACGAGGCCCAGGGCTTAGCCGTGGACGAGTTGCTCGTGGAACAGTACGTGCAGAACGGCGACATCGCAAAGCGATTCGCGATGTACTACGACCTGTTCACGAAGTACCGCAGCGATTACCAGATCGATCGCATCCTCGCGGGCACGGCCGATACGGGCCTGGCCGAGCGGGCGCGGCGGGCGCCCTTCGACGAGCGCGTGGCCGTCATGGGGCTCATCGTGGATGCCACGGTGGGCCGTTTGCGCCAGGCCGTTATGGAAGAGAAGGCCGCGGCGTTCACCCACGGCGTGCTGGCCGACCTGAAGGAGCGTCTGGCTGCGGCGGGCGTGGCCGAGGACGGCAACGGCGCCGAACTCATCCGCGCCACCTCCACGGCCCTCGCCCACGACCGTGACACGGAACGGGCCGCGAGCCTGCTTACCGAGGAGCGCTACCGCTCCTTCGAGCGGACCATCGGCCTGCTGGACGAGGTGCTGCGCACCGGGACCGAACGACTGGAGGGACCCACGTTCAACCTGCTGCGGGAACGCTTCAACGAGCGGCTGGACGCGCTAGACAGCAGCATCGACGGCGCCGCAACTGCCCTGGACAACGTGTTCAAGTTCGTGGAAGAGGCCTTTGGCGAGGGCCAGGAGATGCTCATGCTGGTAACCGACCTGTCCGTCAATCGCGCCGGCATGGCCTTCATCAACGACCACGGCTGCGACCGCTACTTCGCCCACAACCAGAACCTCCAGTTCTACGAGCGCGGCAGCGACCTGGCCGCCCGCATCGACCGCATCACCCTGGAAGAGGCATAGAGCCGCACCCCGATAGAAGTGGGACACCTTACCGGGTAAGGTGTCCCACTGTGCAGGATTCGCGGGCCGGGACACTCTTACCCGGTAAGAGTGTCCCGGCCCAGAAAGGCGCCCGCATCAAGCGGGCGCCCGAGCTTCAACTTACAGGTACATCACCGGTAGGGCCGCGAGGATGACCAGCAGGCGCAGCATGAAGCCGCCTACGAGCACGCCGCCCTCGCCGATAACGCTCACCACCATGGACGTGGTGGACGTTTCCACCTTGCGCGTGATGAACACGGGGTAGCCCTCGATGGCGAAGGGCGCCACCAGGCCAAGCAGCACCAGGCCGCCCCAGAACATCGGCGCGTACTGGCCCGACACCAGCGAGGCCACCGACGCGGCGCCCTCGGCGCTGCCCGAACTCACGATGATGAGCATGGTCACGAGCACCACCATCTCGATGGCCGACAGAATCACATGGCTCTTCTTGATGAGCCACATGCGCTCGAAGCGCTCGCGGTCGGTCACCAGGCCCACCAAACTCGTGGCGGCAAGGCCGGCCGAGAGAGCCGATACCACGAACAGCACCGGCAGAATGGCGTTGTTCCACAGCGGATAGGCTTTCACCACGCCCAGCAGGAAGCCCGTGTAGGCGGCCACGCAGAACGCGGACACGATACCCACCCACGTCAGCCATTTGGGCACGGGGCGGCGCAGCACCTCAAGCAGGGCGGCAATCACCGACACCGGCATGAACACGCAGATGAAGTACACGCCGAGGGTCATCACGGAGCCCGGGTTCATCACCAAGTAGAAGAAGCGCAGCGGATTGTGCAGTCCTGCTTCCGCGTCCAGCATGAGCATGAGCAGCCCGATGCCGAGAAAGATCGGCGCAATAATGCGGCCCGCGACGCGCATCTTCACACTATCGGGGTACTTCGCCTCCACAAAGGCCGAAGTGAGGAAGGCACCGGCGGATGCGCCCGCCAAGAACAGGTACCATGCGATCATAGATCCCCAAACCATTGGTCATCACCTCACGTAGTAGATTTTCGCGGCGGTCAAGTCGCTCGCCAGGGGCTGAGCGTTCGTGCGGGCGATCTCCTGACAGATCTCGCTCTCGGGATCATCCAGGTCGCCGAAGATGCGGGCGCCGGACACACAGGTGTTCACACAGCGCGGCGGGTTGCCCGGCTCCCCCTCGTACCAGCAGAAGCGGCACTTCTCGATCACGCCGGTCTGCTCGATCTGCACGCGCACGCCGTAGGGGCAGGCGGCCATGCAGTACTTGCAGCCGATGCACTTGCCCTCGTCCACCAGCACCACACCGGAATCGGTGGTGTAGGTGGCATGGGTGGGGCACACGGCCTCGCAGGGAGCGTCCTCGCAGTGCATGCACTGCACCGGCACCACTTCCGCGTACACATTGGGATACGTACCTTGTTCCACCTCGTCGAACTTGATGAACGCCTCCTCGTGATCGAGGCCGTTCACCATCTGGCAGGCGATGCGGCAGGCATAGCAGCCGACGCACTTCTTCGTATTGATGAGCATGCCATAGCGAGTCATCAGTCTTCCACCTTCCTAACCGTAACCGCCACTTCCTGGCTCATGGTGGAGCCCACGGCGGGCTCGAGGTGCAGCGGAATGAAATCCATCATGTTCAGGCCGAAGCCCTGGGCGCGGGTGAGATAGGGCGAGGTGCTGCCGTAGTGCGTGGGCAGGAACAGCACGCCGGGCTTCAAGCGCTCGGTCACCTTGACGGCCACACGGCCCGAAGCCTCGCTCGAAGACAGTTCCACCGTGTCGCCATCGGCAATGCCCAACTCAGCGGCATCGGAGGCCGCCATCCACAAGCGCTCGAGCTGGTACTCGCGGGAGATGGCGTTCAGAGCCTCCAGATTCAGCGTCATAGTGTGGGAGTGAATGCCCTGCTTGCCGCCGATAAGGGAGAACTCCCCCGCCGCCGGCTCCACCAGCCGCGGCACGTAGCCGATGACCGGGTTCAGGCCCGCTTCGGCCACCTTCGCCGAGGTGAACTGGAATTTCTCCGTGGGGGTCTTGAACGCGGGCGTGCCGAACTGGAAGCCCGGATCGGCCAGCTCCACGATGCCGGCCTCGCGTACCGCATCGAGAGAGGTGCCCACCGTGGCCAACTGGGCATCGGCCAACTCTTCCACCGTGAAGGGGAAGTACTGTCCCACGCCACAGGCCTCGGCCAAACCGACGAAGATCTCGTCGCAGGACTTGGTCTCGGGATGCACGCGATCGATCACCGGCGTGCGCAGCGCCACATAGTGCTTCTTGCCGCCGATGAACTCGGGCAGCTCCATGCGCTCGAGCACGGTGCACTCGGGCAGCACGTAATCGGAGGCGAGGGCCGTCTCGCTCATCTGCACGTCGATGGTCACCACGAGCTTGGCCTTGGCCAAGGCCTCGCGCCACTTCGCCGGCTGGGCATAGCCCTGCACCGCGTTGGAGTTGTAGAAGAACACGCCTTGCACGGTACCGTCGTTGCAGCCGTTCAGCACGGCCAAATTGGTGCCGGTGCCCGATAGCGCCAGAGGGAACTCGGCATCGCCCACGCGCTTGGCCGTGGGCTTGGGCACCTCGGGGAACTTCGCCGGATCCACGTCGCCGACCTTCGGCGAGGAGGTGATGAGCGCGCCGCCCTTCTGTCCCCAGCAGCCCAGAAGCGCGTTCACCGCGCACACCACGCGGGCCGTCTCGAAGGAGTTCTGGTAGGCGCACCCGAAGGCCGCGCGCCAGGAGGGCTCGATGGCGCAGGCCGGCGCCGCGGCGGCCAGGGCCTCGGCCAGCTCCACAATGGTGTCGGCCGGCACGTCGCAGACGCCCTCGGCCCACGCCGGCGTGTACTCGGCCACCTGGGCCGCGAACTCCGGGAAGCCCACGGTGAACTGCTCGACGAACTCGTGATCGTACAGATCGTTCGCCACCAGCACGTTGGCGATGCCCAGCAGAAGGGCGATGTCGGTGCCGGGCTTGATGGGCACCCAATCGGTGGCGAAGATGCCGGTGTTGTTCAGACGCGGGTCCACGATGACCACGCGAGCGCCCTTATCGGCGGCGCCGGCCAGGCTCTTCACCGAAGAGGGGCGGATGCCGTCGCCGTAGCTGCGGCCGATGAAGACCACCATCTTGGTATTCGGGAAGTCCACGGAGTAGTTCGACGCGCCCGTGGCCTCCTGGATGCCACTTTCCTTGGACAGGTTGCAGGCGGCAGCATGGGTGTACACATTGGCCGAGCCGAGCGCATTCATGAAGCGCTTGCTGTAGTACTTGCCCGAGGGACGGGGATCCTGAACGATGGCCAGGGCCTCAGGTCCTGCCTCGGCCAGAATCTCCTGCACCTTGGCCCCGATCTCAGCAAAGGCATCGTCCCAGCTGATGGGCGCGAAGCTACCGTCCTCGGCCCGCTTCATGGGCTGGGTCAAACGACCGTCGGAATAGGCCCATTGAGCCGTACCGTGACCGCGGCCGCACAGCGTTCCCTTGGAATAGGGGTGTGCCTCCATGCCCTCCACGGTCCACAGGCGCCCGTCCAGGGTGGTGGCGACCAGGCCGCACTTGCTCGAGCAGCCGTTGCACAGCGACGCCCCCTGGGTCTTCGCCCCGGCAGCCTCGGCCCGCTCGGCCTGCCATGCGGTCACCGAGCAGGTGCCCACAGCAGCCAGCGCAGCGGTGGCGGCGGTGCCCTTCAGGAAGGTCCGCCTGGTGGGATTGCAGCGCATTAAAGCCTCCTTCTCTTGCATGTCTGCATTCTCCTTGTCTCTGAAGCCCTTCGGCGTTTTACCGAAGGCTCTGGGAAAGATCGTGAATCGCCCGGGTCAGGGCCCCTGCCAGTTCGCAGCCGTGGGCCAGGGCGGCGGCCAACTCATCGTGGTGCTGCGCTCCGGGCAACGGGCGTGCCTCCAAAGCCGCCAGTCGGGCTGCCAGGGCTTCCTCGTAGGCATCGAGCCAATCGAGGTGGTCAGCCACCAGATCGCGCACCGCCTCGCCGTTGCCCGCCTCCGCGTACAGGCACGCTACTTCGGTCAGCAGGGCCACATGGTCGGGCATGGCCTCGTAGGCGGGGGGAACATCCAGCTCCAGTCCATCGTAGAGCACGCGCATGTGCTGGGCGCTGTCTCCGAGCAGCAGGTTCCGCGCAGCGCCGAACTGGGCCGGCTCGCCCCCGTCGCCGCCCGACGCAGAGGCCCACGGCTTATAGAGAGATTCCACGGGAAGGGTCGCGGCCAAGGACCCCAACGTGAGCACCTCGTTCTCAAGCCGACGGCGCACTGGCGCCGAAGGGACTGCGGGAACGGAAAGCCCTTCGATAGCCCCCGCCCGGGCCTCTTCATAGGCCGCGGGATAGTCGGCACCCCAGAGGGCGAACAGCGCCCCAAGGGCTCTCACGTAATTTGCTCGCTTCTGCATGACTGCACCTCCTCTCGATGGCGACCCATGCTAGAATCGTCGGCCTCGCTCTATATCATCAGTTTCTGATGATTTGTCTGAAAGCAAGTCGGTCATAATAGATGACACAGCAGCAAATGCCCAGTTCGATCGTGGTATGAGGAGAGGGGGGCCGATGGCAACGCTGATTGAATTCTCCCGCACGGGGGATGTCTCGTCCCCGCGCTCTTTGCGCCTGCGCTATCTCGGACTCGCCTTCTTCTGGGCGTGCAGCATGCTCACCTTCCGCAGCGCCATTTTGCTGACCGGCAGCGCCGACACACCGGAATTCAACACACTGGTCGTGGTCGTCTCGTTCCTCGCGAACATGACCACTTTGTTCAGCATCTCGGCCCTCGTGGAACGCACACCGGAAAACCTAGCGAAGTTCTCCCCGTGGCTATTCTGCGGCGCCATCATCGTCGGCATCGCCCTTATACACTTTGCGGGCACGGGCTTTAAGGACGAGGCCTTCGTAGGCGTGCTCGTGGGCGGATCGGCCCTCACCGGCGTGGGCTACGGCTACTTCTGGGGAAGCTGGGCCGACGTGCTCGGGCGCATGCACCCCTCGCGCACCGTGCTGTACGCGCCCGCAGCGTTCCTTCTCACCACCGTCCTCTTCCTCGGCATCAGCCTGGCGGCATCGCTGGCCGCCGTACCGCCGGTACTGCTCATGGCTCCCCTGCCCGTCATCTCGATGCTCTGCCTTACACGCTGTCGCACCGATAGCGCCTGCGAGCCCGAACCCCAAGCAGGGGGCAAGCGCTATCTGACCGCCCTCACGTCCCTCGTACCGCTTATCATCGCCGCCCTCGTTTTCTCCTGCCTGTTCGGGTTCATGTGGGAAACCGCCGTGCTCAGCGTGGATTCGGCCACCGATGCCCACGGCTTTCCCCTCGTACTGAACCTGATCGCGGCCCTCGGTCTGTTTATCTTCGTCATCGCCTCACGGCGCCACATTAATCTGTCCTGGACCTATCAGCTGCTCATTCCCATTTCCATCGTGCTCTTCGCCGTCGTTCCCTTCTTCTGGACCGTGCATCCGGTGATTCTGAACGCTATCATGAGCGCCATCCACGGTATCTTCGACGTCATTATTTGGTATATGGTGGCGGCTACGGCCTACGACTTCGCCGTGTCTGGCTTTGTGGTGGGCGGTCTGGTGCGCGCCCTCTCCATTCTGGCGCGACTCATCGGCATCGGCATCGGCTATTTGGTCATGCTCGTGCCCGAGGTGGCCAGCGGTGCCATCGTGGGCGTCTGCATTGCGGCCCTGTATCTCCTGGTCATGCTCTTGTGGTTCCTCTGGCACAGCGCCAAGCACCCGCCCTTCGAAGTTCCCGAGGACGATGACGACGCGGAGCCCGAGCCCCTCGCCGCTGCCGCCGTCATATACGGCTCCGTGAGCCTGCATGGCGAGACCGACAAGGGAAGCGACGCCATCGGCGCTCCCACAGCCAAGGATACCCCTTCGACCGAGAATACCGAGACTGTCATCGAGAGTCCCAAAGCCGTCACGGCAGCCATCGCGGGCGACGAGCCTCCGGCCGAAGATGCTCCCGATGAGACCGTCTTCGCTCTCATCGCCGAAGACTACGGACTGACGCGCCGGGAAGCCGAGGTGCTCCCCTACCTGGCCCGCGGCCGCTCCGCCAAGGTCATTGCCGAGGCGCTGTTCGTGTCGGAGTCCACTATCCGCACCCACACCCGCCGCATCTTCGAGAAAACGTGCATTCATTCCAAACAGGAACTTATCGACCTCGTGGACAAATACTAGGCGATCGCCATCGGGTGGCCTGGGACGCTTTTACCGGGTAAGGTGTCCCAGGTGCGTCTCGATCCCTTGCGCTATCAGGTGTCCCTTTTTCGGAACAGTGGACCATGCTCACCGGGGAAGGGAGGCCCCCTCATCCCTGCGGACTACTCCCGTTGGTGTATCTGCGTGTCGCAACGGTGACGCGGGGTTGCCATGGCCGTTTTGGCGTGTTGTGCCGTGTTAGAGTTCGCCCCAGCACAAGACAGACCCCTTCCAAAAGGAGCCATCATGACGAACTTCAACACGAATCCCTCTTCTCGCGGCAACCATGCTCGTCCCGCCGAGCTCATCGCGGACGGCGCCGCCTTCGACATCGACCGCTCGGTGGCCGCTTCCGTGGCTGAGACCGTGCCCGGCGTCCAGCCGAAGCGCAGCCGCACCTTCCTCACGGGCTTCGCCGGTGCGGCCATGGCCTGCATGCTGGCCCTCGGCATCAACGGCGCTGTCATCAACCCCGCCACCGCCGAGGCCGCAAACGAGCCCGCCCCCATCAGCCAGGCCGCCCTCACGCCCCAGAATGGCGAGACCCTCGCCGAGGCCGTGGCGGCCAAGTGCCTGCCGTCGGTGGTGTTCGTGGAGACGTATGCCAACGCGGGCGACCAGCTCCAGGCCATGGGCACCGGTTCCGGTGTCGTCATGACCCAGGACGGCTACCTCATCACCAACAACCATGTGGTGGATGGCGGCCAGGCTTTCAAGGTGACTATTGAAGGTGAGACCTACGACGCCGAACTGGTGGGCGCCGACCCGTCCTCCGATGTGGCCGTGCTGAAGGCCAAGGATGCCAACGGCCTGACCCCCATGGAGATCGGCAATTCCGACGACCTCACCGTGGGCGAGTGGGTCATGACCCTGGGCGCCCCCTTCGGCCTGGAGCAGTCCGTGGCCACGGGCATCGTGTCGGCCACGAGCCGTTCCCAGATCATGGATGCCAGCACTTCGGCCCAGGCCGGCGGATCGGGCGAGACCACCATCTACCCGAACATGATCCAAACCGACGCGGCCATCAACCCGGGCAATTCCGGCGGCGCCATGGTTGATTCCGACGGCAAGCTCATCGGCATCAACACGCTCATCACCTCCTATTCCGGCAACTACTCCGGCGTCGGCTTCGCCATTCCCGCGAACTACGCGGTGAACCTCGCCCAGCAGATCATCGCCGGCGAGACCCCGACCCATGCCCAGCTCGGCGTGAGCCTGTCCACCGTGAACGACCAGATGGCCGGTAGCTACAACCTGCCTGCCGAGAGCGGCGCCTATGTGGCCAGCGTGGCCCAAGGTTCCGGCGCCGAGGCCGCGGGCCTGCAGGAGGGCGACATCATCACGGCCCTCAACGGCGAGAAGGTGGAGGGCGCGAGCGACCTCATGCTGGCCGTGCGCGGCGAGAAGCCGGGCGACACCGTGACGCTGACCGTGAACCGCAACGGTCAGGAGCAGGAGGTGTCCGTGACCCTCGGTGACGACGCTGCCAGCCAGAAGGCCGCGGCCGAGGCCAAGAAGCAACGAGAGCAGTCGATGCCCGAGCAGGGCGACGGCTACGGCTACGGGCAGGACGGTGGCAACGGCTACGGCTACGGCGACCCCTACGGCCAGGACGGCCGCGGCCTGAACCTGGACGACCTCTTCGGCCAGCGCTAAGCCACACAGCCAACGCTCACCAACCAAAGCCGAAACGCAGAAGCGCCCTCCGCGGAGGGCGCTTCCTCATATGCTCGGCTTGCTGAAATGCGCCGAAAATGCCGTTTCTCGTAGCTTTTTTCGTCGAGAGAGTCGCAAGTCGAAGAAGCGATCTGGGAAAACATCCACATCTCTCTCGCCGGAACTACGAGAACCGTCGTTTTCCTCGCAATCCGAGCCCGCGCGTCCTGGCACCGGAACGAATCGCTGTCCCCACCCTCCCTAGGCCGCAGGGCGCGCCGTGAAATTGCCGCTGATCATGTCGAAGGAAAGGTCGCACGGTTGGCCCTCGCCCGTCACGGGAGATGCCAGCTCGTTGTTGAAGCTACCGCTCGTCTTGTCCATATCAACCGACAGGCGCGTGTCGGCAGGCAACTCCAAGACAAGAGAGCCCGAAGCCATGCTGCCCATCACTTCGGCGGGCGCGGTATCGGGCAGCGAGAAACTCACATCGCCCGATGCCTGGTCAAGACCAATTTTATTGGCAATAGCACCCTGAACGTGCACCCGACCGCTCGCCACGCTGAGGTCAGCGCGCTCGGCCGTAAGACCGGCCACATTCACCTCGCCCGACGCCACGCCCAGCTCCAACGCCTCGCAGGCAAGGCCCGTCAGGTCGTAGCGGCCCGATGCGGCCTCCAGCTCGAAGACCCCCAAGCGATCAGCCAGCGACGCGGGAAGCTGAACCGTGAGGTTCTTGTGCCCGAAGTGATTGGCCGAACAGCCGGCAAGACCCTGCCGCCCTTCCATATAATCGATGGCCAGCACATCCCCGCCCGTACCGCACACCATAACCGGGGCCGAGCCGCCTTCCACCACCTCATCCACGAGGATCTTTCCGCCCGTATCGCCGTCGGGCACCACATTCACAGACACTTCCCCGGCCAGCCAATTCAGCTCGATGAAGCTCACCTCGTCGGCGTCTACCTCGAAATGGCTCCCCTCGGTGGTGGTCTCGTAGCTGCCGCTGCGCATACCATCGGCCACGTCTTCCAGCGCCTGCTGGCCCATGCAGCTCACCACACCACCGGGCATGAACAACGGGCTGTTGAACGGAAGGCTCGTGCGCATACAGCCGCCGAAGAAGCTGCACACCAACAGGCAGAGCAACAAGATGAGCGCGACCTTCACGTAGGTATTCGTCCTAAGCCTCATCGCGCACCTCCCGGGCACTGCGCTCGCGCTCGACAAGCCAGGTCTGGTAGGCCGGGTCAGCCTCCAGCGTGCTCACAATCCAGTAATAGAACGGAATGGTGAAGAAAATGACCCAGCCCGGATGCCACCACCCGAAGCAGAATCCTATGAGCAGGTAGATGGCTGCGCACAGCACCGCATAGGGAAACGACCGCAGAGGATCGTTCGGCTTGGCCGGAGGCGGCGGAACTATGGGACTAGCCGCCATGGGAGCCGGGGGCATAGGCACGGGAGCACCCATCGGAGCCTGCGGGATGGGATAACCCGGAGCAGCAGGCGCGCCACCCGGCATGGGCGGCCGAACAGCTCCACCTACGGGAACAGCCGTCATCGGGGGAACGGGGGCGCCGGGGCCGGGCATCGCCGCTGGCGGCACGGGAGCCCCCGCCGCTCCCGGCGCCGCGGCTGCTGCGGCCGCCGGCATCGCGGCCGCCGGCGCGTTCACTTCCACGACCACCTTCGCCGGACGGGAGGCTTCGGGCGCAGTCACCGCCACGGCCGCCGCTTCGGCACGGGCCGCAGCCTCGCGCGCTTCCTCGGCCGCTTCCGCCGCCTGGGCCTCGGCCGATTCGGCGCGCTCCTGCGACTCGTAGCGCACGTCTTCGGCCACCTCAGGGCTCACGCGCAACAACTCGTCCAGCGTCACGCCGTACAAGTCGGCCAAGGCAATGAGGTTTCCCATATCGGGTGCCGACTCGGCCCGTTCCCATTTGGAAACGGCCTGCCGCGACAGCCCCAACTGCTCGGCCAAGCTCTCCTGGGAAAAGCCGCGCTCACGGCGCAGCTCGGCAAGGCGCTGGGCAATCTCCACGTTCATCATGGTTCCCTTTCGTGTCCTGCGTGTGGTCACTGCTCGCCTTTCACCCTATGGTTTCCCCGGAAGTTGCACCAGCACCCTTTGTGGTCAATTTCCCGCTACCCCGAAATTCGCAGCGACAACCAATGGTTGCCCCTACCGCGAACAGGGATCCTTCTCATTTCAGCACGATGTCAGCATAACAAAAAGAGAGGCCCGCACCCCTGGAGAATGCGAGCCTCTCCTTCTCGCGTGGTCAAACGGGCTGCCCGATGCCCGAAGCCCGTTGGCGCAACAAGGGCGAAAGGGCGACGGACGGAACCGCGGCGACGCACAGCCTTAGGGGCAAACTTCGCCGTCCTTCCGATGGCGCCACCACGTAGACACCCGCACAATGAGAACCTCCACGATCGGAATGGTCAGGAAGATGGCCCACGCCGGATGCCACTGGCCCGCCACGAAGGCCATCAGGAAGAACCAGGCCGTCGCGCCAACGGGGTACAGAGCGCACAGCATCGGCGCGATGCGACCCGATGCCACCGCCGCGGCCACAATGTAGTAGACGGGAATGAGGAACAGCAGAAACAGACCCTGCCACCAGGCGCCGCTCACGATGCCGAACAGCAGGTACACCCCGATCACCACGGCCCAAAACGGGAACTTGAGCCACTTCTGGGCGAACTCGGCATCGACGTCCTCGAGCATCGATGCTCGCGTGAAGATATGCTCGGCCGCATCGGGATCGGTCGTGTTCACGCGCACGCCGTCCCAGCCCACGTGCACCTCCTGGCCATGGCGATCCACCACGTGCACCCCGTCGGCCCAACTGATGTGCACATGGTCGCGACCGTCATCCACATGAAGGCCATCGGGCCCGAAGTGCACCTTGCCCCGATCCTCTTTCTCGAAGGAGACGCCTTTCGCATCGGCAGTCTCTGGCGAGTCGATTGTGGCGGAGGCCTCTTGCGTGCCGTCCGCATCGAAGCCATCCGAGCACTCCCCCGCGACCGGCTCTGTGCCGCCCGATGTGCGTGCCTGCACGAGACCCGCCGCGTCGGTCGCCCCCATTCGGCGGCCCTCTGCGCGGTCAGCCGCCTCGAAGGCCACGTCGTCGGCAATGGCGTCATCCACGTACAGCAACTCGTCCAGCGACACGCCGTACAGCTTCGCCAGCGCGATAAGATTGTCGGTGTCGGGAGACGACTCGGAGCGCTCCCACTTGGAAACCGCCTGACGGGACACGCCCAGCTTCTCCGCCAGGGCCTCCTGGGACAGTCCCGCCAACTTCCGACGGGCGGCCAGGCGCTCGGCAATCTCAACGTTCATGATGTGCTCCCTTTCTGCTGCGTTCGGCTCTCACACCGCAAGAGCCTACCGAAACGCCGCTGCCCGCGCGACCTATTCCCGTTGTCATTTCCCGCAATTATTGGTTGCGGGACGTTTGATCTGGGGAAATGACCTGATTTTCCCGCACGCGGCATCTAAAAGCTCCATCAGCGCGACCCCTCAAAACCGCGCGGGCACCCCGTCGCTACTTCCCGTCGCGCAGGGCCTTCAGCTTCGCCAGGGTGTCGGCGGGAATGCGGTCGGCCACGGTGCGCTTCGGTGCCACCTTCGGCGTGTCATCCAGGCGGGCGTCCTCGTCGTACTCGCTCATCTCGTGGGAGAAGCCGTCGGCGCTCATGCGATCCACGCCACCGCCGAACACCGTGTCCTGAATGGCGGCGTCGCTCGTGACCACCATGGTCTCGATGCCGCGCTTGCCCGCGTCGTAGGCCAGCTTCTCGATCACCTTGTCCGCCGATTGCCCCGCCGGCGAGAAGATCACCTGGATGCCGCCGATCTTCGTGCGGCTGCCCTGGGACAGCTCATTGTCACCGGCGTCGAACACGATGATGGCCCCCATATCGCGCCCGGCGTAGTTCACCACATCGTTGATGAGCCGCTCGCGCGCCGTATTGAAGAAGTCGTCCGTATAGTCCTCATCGGCCCGCGGCTGCCACCGGTACCGGCTGCCCGAACGCAGCACGTTGTACCCATCCACAATGAGGAGCCTTTTTCTTTGCTTGGCCATAATGCGACCTGCGCGTTATTCCCAGTTCTGGCGCAGCCACTCGTACATGCAGGCAGTGGAGGCCTGGGCCACGTTCAGCGAGGAGATCTCGCCCACCTGGGGCAGCTTCACGCCGAAGTCGCAGCTCTCCAGCACCAGGCGCGACACGCCGTCGCCCTCGTTGCCCATGACGAGCGCGATCTTGCCCTTCAGGTTCGCATTCCAAATGTAGTCGCTCGCGTGCTCAGTGGCGGCGGCCACCCAGAAGCCCGCTTCCTTCAGGCGGTCGAGGGTGCTCGTGATGTTGGCCACCTGGCTCACGGGAATGTGGGAGATGGCCCCAGCCGAGCTCTTGTAGGTAGCGGCCGTCACCCGGGCGGCCCGCTTGTTCGGAATGATGATGCCCGCGGCCCCCACCGATTCGGCGGAACGGGCGATGGCGCCCAGGTTCCCCGCGTCGGTGATGTGGTCGAGTACTACGATGAGGGCGCGGCCGTTGTGCTCGGCCGCCGACTTCTCCGCCGCCTCCAGAATGGCGGTCACGTTCACGTAGCCGAAGGGCGCCGCCTCGGCCATAACGCCCTGGTGGCTCCCGCGCTCGGAAATCTCCTCGAGCTTCTTCTTCGACACCTTCTTGATGGGCACGTTCAGGTTCTTCGCCTTGCGCTGAATGTCGCGCACGATGCTGTCGGCCTGGCTCAGGTTGTCGGCCATGAGGATGTACTTCAGGGGCACGTGGGTACGCAGCGCCTCGATGACCGGACGCTTGCCTTCAATGAAATCAGCCATGGGTTCGCTTTCGTTGGTTGGGGCCGTCGGCAGGAGCGCCCTCGACGGCCAGTTGCCTTTCGCTTGTAACCGCAAAAGTGTACCACGGCCCCCGACGCGCCCCGCCGCCTGCGCGCCCCAACCACGCCGATTTCACCTCAACGGGAATGATCTGCACTCGATTGTTCTGGAAGACGAAATCGATTTCCCCATTCCCGACCTTATCCGTCGGCACCCAGCAGAATGTTCGCAATCCATTGGCTGCCAGCGCCTGCATCGCGCAGTTCTCTACGAGCACCCCTCGGAAATCGGAGGAAGGATTCTGGCGGAAGTCATCATCGAGGAACAGCGACAGATCGATGCCGAACGTGCGGAACATCAAACGGGCCGTACCATTCCCATCGTCAATGGGGGCTCAGCACTATGCCGCACAGAAGCCGCTCCGGCAGCTACTCCACCTTATCGCCCGCGTCGCGGGCGGCTATCTCGGCGGCCTTCTGGGCAAACGCGGCACGCTCCTCCGGCGTCATGGCGGCCATCTGGGCCTCCAGCACGTCGTGCTTCAAGGCGGCGGCGAAGTCGGCGGAGTCCTTCTTGGCCTCCCCGGCCGCCTTCTGAGCGGCATCGGCGGCCATCTCGGCTTGGGAACGGGCCATGGACACAGCGGCCTCGGCCTGCTCCTTCGCCAGCTCGCCGGCAGTCTTGGCCTGATCGCTCAGGTGGCTGGCGACCGTCTTTGCCTGATGGGCCGCCTCGCCGGCTGCTGCCTGAGCCTGCTGGCCCACGCGCTCGGCCGTGGCCTGGGCCTGCTTCAGCACTTCGGAGTTGATCTCCTTGCCCTGTTCCACGGTGATCTCGCCCTTGGCGATGAGTTGCTCTACCAGCTCCTGGGTCTTTTCGGCCCCCAGGGCCATGGCGCCCACGCCAGCCAGAAAGACGTCCTTCAGTCCGTCAGCTATCGTTGTCATAATCGGGCCTCCCTTATCTTGGTGGCGGTTTCGCACCTTCCACTATACGACCCTCCGAAGGCCCCGCAGCCCATAGGGCGACAGCGTTACCGCCCCGTCAGAAGATGATTGACCCAGTCATATTCACTGGTCGCTCGCCCCAGCCGCGTCGCGGACGGCGGCCCGAGGCCGCGGACGCGCCCGAGGGCGGTACGGGGCACCTCGGCCGAGCCCCCGGTAGCGGCACACGGTTCTGCGCCGACAGCGGGCCCCGGCCGCATAGCCGCGCCGCACCGCCGTCGCCCGGCACCCACCTACCCCAGGAAAATCTTCATCAACACATACATCACCACGAAACCCGCAATCGCACACACCGACAGCTTCAGGCCGTTGGACAGCGCCGGATGGCGGCGGCTGAATGCCTGCTCGTCGGCCTCCGGCTCCTCACCCTTGGAAAAGGCGATGATCTCCCGATAGGTCACCAGGTTGTTCTGCTTCTTCATGATCTCCACTTTGTTGATAACGATGAGGCCCATGATCCAGAAGGCCACGAACAGCACAATGCCCAGCACCTCGCCCTCGGTGCAGTTGGCCGCTAGCGACGAGGGGCCCGTCGGCAGCAGGAATCCCACGATCAGGCAGACGAACCCTACGGCTACCAAGCCCCAGGCCGCCATCGCCCAATTCGCCATCGTCTTCCACGTTTCCTTGATGGTCTTTTCCATAGTTGCCACGTCTCCTTTCACGAGTTCGTCGATGGACGTCTCGAACAGCTCGCTCAGCAGTAGAAGGCTCTGCACATCGGGGTACGTGCGGTCGGTTTCCCAATTCGATATGGTTTGGCGCGACACGAAAATGCGCTCAGCCAACTCTTCCTGGGACAGGCCGAGGCGGGCCCGATGCTCCTTCAACGACTCCTTCAGCTCCACTGTTCCGTCCTTTCGCAATCAGAGTGACATGACGGGCACCACCCTACCACCAAAACCCTTTGACATAGCCCCTCAAGAAGGAGAAAACCCCTGCCAAAAGTCTTTGACAGGGGTTCTGACCTGGTGCTTTACGAAGTATCCTGCGCGGAGTGCGTCCAAGGCGTCCCGCGCGGCTCGCCGTCGCTCCTAGCTAAAGATGGCGTCGAAGCTGCCGTAGCCGGCACCGTGCATGGTGTTGTTGCGCATGGCGCGGCGGGCGAAGCCCATGAGCTCGGCCAGGGTCTCCAGCGACACGTCCTTCTTCTCGCCGGTGCGGCGCAGCTTCACTTCCACTTTGCCGTCCTTCAGGCCGCGCTTGCCCACGACGATCTGAATGGGCCAGCCGATGAGGTCGGCGTCGTTGAACTTCACACCGGCACGCTCATCGCGGTCGTCGATGACCACCTCGAAGCCGATCTCAGCCAAATCACGGGCGATCTTCTCGGCCATGGGCTGCACCTCGTCGTCGCCCACGGTCAGCGGCACCACGCACACCTGGGCGGGGGCCACCGACGGCGGCCACATGATGCCGTGCTCGTCGTAGTGCTGCTCCACGATGGCGGCCATGGTGCGGGAGATACCCACGCCGTAGCAGCCCATGAAGAAGGGGACCTCGTTGCCCTCCTCGTCCATGAACGTCGCGCCCATGGCACGGGAATACTTGTCGCCCAGCTGGAAGATCTGGGCCACCTCGATGCCGCGGGCGCCCTCCAGGGGCAGGCCGCACTCGGGGCAGCCGTCACCGGGCTTCACCGTGGACACGTCGGCCCACTCGTCCACCGAGAAGTCCTGGCCGAGGCGGGCGCCCACGTAGTGGAAGCCGTCCTCGTTGGCGCCGACCACCCACTGAGACACGCTCTGCAGGCTCGTGCAGGCGACGACGCGGGCGCTCTCCGGCAGGCCCACCGGGCCCATGGAGCCCTTGCACAGACCGAAGTCCTTCATCTCATCGTCGGTGAGCAGGGTGAAGCCGGGGGCCACGCCCTCGATCTTCAGCTCGTTCAGCTCGTGGTCGCCGGGGACGAACACGCAGACCAGGTTGCCCTCGGCGTCCTTGCCGGACAGGGCCTTCACCGTGGAAGATTCCGGAATGTTCAGGAACGCGGCCAGCTCGGCGATGGTATGCACGCCGGGGGTGGCCACCTTCTCCATGGCCTCCACCTCGTACATGGTGGGACGGGCCAGGCAGGCACCGGCCTCGGCATCGGCGGCGTAACCGCAGGAGCAGTACACCAGCTCGGCCTCGCCCGATTCCGCCAGGGCCATGAACTCGGCGGTCACGCTGCCGCCGATCTGGCCGCCGTCGGCCTCCACCTCGCGCCATTCCAGACCGCACCGGTCGCAGATCTTCTTGTAGGCCTCGCCCATGGCGTCGTAGGTTTCCTGCACCGACTCCTGGGAGGCGTTGAAGCTGTAGGCGTCCTTCATGATGAACTCGCGGGAGCGCAAAAGGCCGAAGCGAGGGCGAATCTCGTCGCGGTACTTCGTCTGGATCTGGTACAGGTTCACCGGCAGCTCCTTGTAGGAACGCAGCTCGTTGCGCACCAGGTCGACGATGAGCTCCTCGTGGGTGGGCCCAAGGCAGAACTCGTTGTCGTGGCGGTCGCACAGGCGCATCAGCTCGGGGCCGTAGTCGTCCCAGCGGCCGCTCTCGTGCCACAGCTTCGCCGGCTGCAGGGCGGGCATGAGAATCTCCTGGGCACCGGCGGCGTCCATCTCCTCGCGCACGATGTTCTCGATCTTGTGCAGCACGCGCCACCCGAGGGGCAGAAACGTGTACACGCCCGAAGCGGTCTTGCGCAGCATGCCGGCCCGCAGCAGCAGGCGGGCGCTGGCAATATCGGCGTCCGACGGGTCTTCCTTCAGGGTGGGAGCGTACAGATTGCTCATGCGCAGGATTTGAATCATAGGTTCTCCAACTCTTCCATCAGGGCGGAAACGATTTCCGACTCTTGCACTTTGCGAACGATTTTACCATGGGAGAAAACAACCCCCGAGCCCGCGCCGCAGGCCACCCCAATATCGGCATCGGCGGCTTCACCGGGGCCGTTCACCACGCAGCCCATGACGGCCACCTTCACCGGCTTGCTCACGGCGGCGAGACGCTCTTCCACCTCACGGGCCAGGCCGATGAGGTTCACCTGGCAACGGCCGCAGGTCGGGCAGCTGATGAGTTCGGGGCTGCGGCGGCGCAGGTTCAGCGAGCCCAACAGCGTCCAGCAGGCGCGTACTTCCACCACCGGATCGTCCGTGAGCGAGATGCGCATGGTGTCGCCGATACCCTCTTCCAGAAGAACCCCCAGGCCGCAGGCGCTTTTGATGATGCCCTGGAAGGCCGTGCCCGCCTCGGTCACGCCGATGTGCAGCGGCACCGCAGGCAACGCGGCAGCCAGCAGGCGATAGGTGTCGATGGTGGTCTGCACGTCGTGGGCCTTGGCCGACACCACGATGTCGCGGAAATCGCACTCGTCTTCGAAGAAGCGCACGTACTCGGTGGCCGAGGCCACCAGCTTCTCGGACAGCGTGAGGTCCTGGCGCTCGGCGATGGCGTCGTCGAGCGAGCCAGCGTTTACCCCGATGCGAATGGGAATGGCCGCCTCGGCTGCGGCGGCGATCACCGCGCGGGTGGCCTCCAGGCCCCCGATGTTGCCCGGGTTGATGCGCAGCTTGGCCGCGCCCCGTCGGGCCGCCTCGATGGCGATGCGGGCGTCGAAGTGAATGTCGGCCACCACAGGCAGCGGCGACGCGGCGCACACGGCCTCGAAGGCATCGAGGCAGTCGCGGCGGGGAATGGCCATGCGCACGATCTCGCAGCCGGCCTCGGCCAGGGCTTCGATCTGGGCCAAGTTCGCCGCTACGTCGTCGGCCGGGGCATTCAGCATCGACTGCACAGCCACCGGCGCCCCGCCGCCGACAGGAACCGCGCCCACCATCACGCGGCGCGTGCGATCATGGGGCTTGCAGGCCGAGCCGTCGGCCGTAGCCGTCGGGGCGCCCTCCGGCGCGCAGGGCTTCAATGCGTCACTCATAGGCGTTCCTTACTGAGAACGAAACTGATTCCCCCATTATAGAGCAGGGACGATACCGCGATCGTCCCTGCACATCATTCGTATCGCCTCTCCAAGAGCGGCAACGGATTTTCCCTTTACCCTCGTTCGGCATTCGCTGCGCTTATTCTTCGCCGCGCCCGTTCAATAGAGAGGCGCAGTTTCTCTTCCAGCAGCTTTCGATCGGGCAGCTGCGTCAGATACTCTGCGACGCGAATGCTTCCCTCATCAAGGCCCATGAGCTCAATGTGCTCGTCGTTCTTGCCCGAACAAAGAATCAGGCCGATAGGCGCATTCTCGCCTTCGACCATTTCATGCTTCTCAAGCCAACGAAGATACAACTCCATCTGCCCCTTGTACGCGGCTTCGAATTTCCCAAGTTTCAGTTCAATGGCCACGAGACGACGCAGACGCCGATGAAAGAACAGGAGATCGAGATAGTAATCCTCGCCATCGATGGTGATGCGCTTTTGTCGATCGAGAAATGCGAAATCATTCCCCAGTTCCGTAATGAACTGCTGCAACTCGGCAATGATGGCCGTTTCCAAATCGCGCTCTGAATAGCTGTCGCGCAAGCCGAGATAGTCGAGGAAGTAGGGGTCGCGAAACACCAATTCCTCTGACACTTCACCCGTTTCTCGCAGCCGCATCAGGTCGTTCTCGATGGTCTCCTCGGGCTTCTTGCTAATGGCTGTACGCTCGAAGAGCATGGACTTGATGCGCCCATTCAGCGTGCGCGAGCTCCAATGGTTCAGCTTGCACATTTCTGCGTAGAAATCGCGTTCTACAGGGTTTTCTATATAGGAAAGCGTCCTCATGCTTGTCCAACTCAATTCTCTACGCAGTGCGTAGAATTTCTCATCATGGGGAAATACCTTCGCAAGGCGCATGCAGTGACGCAGGTGTTGAACGCCCCACCCGCGTCCATAGGCCTCGGTCAACCTTTTCGAGAGGCCCCTCACCACATCCGCTCCGTACTCGGCGCGCTCGCCGCCGAGCACCTTCTGATTGATGGCGTTTCCCACCTGCCAGTACAGCTCGGTCATCTCAGCGTTGACGGTAGTGGCAACCTGCTTGTGGCTCTCGCGGATGAGTCTCGAGATCTCCGAGAAGAGTTCGCCGTCCTGCGCTGTAATCTCAGACATAGGCTTTCCTTAGAACGCGATAAGTCGCCCTATTATAAAGCCAGGGACGGCCCGCAAGCCGTCCCCATACATCATTCATTTCGCTGTGCGCGGCAGGGCTTACCAATTGCCAAAGACGAAGCGCTGGATATCCTGGTTCAGCATGATGACAAAGAAGCCGAGGAACAGGGCCATGCCGGCCATGGACATGTAGTTCATGGCCTTCTGGGACACGGTGCGGCGCGTGCCCTTCTGGAAGATTTCCACCACGAAGCGGCCGCCGTCCAGCGGCGGGATGGGCAGTAGGTTCATGATGCCGAGCGACACCGAGATCATGGCCATGAACTCCAGACCCTGCACGAGACCGGCCTGGAAGAAGTCCTTCGACATGACGGCGATGCCCACGATGGAGGTGGAATCGGACACCGTCTGGGCCGCCGTCGCGGGGTTGAACAGGCCCGCCACCGCCTGCACCACCATGCCGATGTACATGAAGCCGGCCTGAAGCGCCTGGAGCACCGAGGCGTGAATCGTGGTGACCTCGCCAGTCTCGGGGTGCTGCACCTGGAAGCCGATAACCGAGAACACCAGGATGAACACGATCATGGCGAACAGCAGGTTCGTGGCAATGCCGGCCAGCAGGATGACCGAGCGCTTCCAGAAGGGCAGCGACCGGTACTGCTGGCGGTACTCGCTTTCGTAAAGGGCGCGCTCGTTCTCCACCGGGCGCGCCTCGCCCAGCTCATAGGAGGGCAGTGCCTTGCCTGCGGCCGTAGCCTTCTTGAGCTGGCGCTTCGTGGGAGCCACGCGCGGAGCACGGTAAGTGTTGAACTGATCGGCTTTCTGCGGGCCGATGACGCTGCCCCATTCCACCAGCTCTTCCAGGGCCTCGTAGGCCGCATCGTCGGAAATGCCGCAATCGCGAGCCACATCCTCCATGTTGGCGGTGCCGCGCCGGTACAGGGCCGCGAGCACTTCCTGCAGGTGCGGCTGCAAAGGGCCGGCCTCCATGCCGCACACCTTGGCATAGCCGCCCAGCGGCACGGCCGTCACGCCGAAGCGGGTCTCGCCGCGGGTGAAGCCCACCGACGGGCCGGGAAGGCCGAGCATGAACTCGGTCACGCGAATGCCGAACGCGCGGGCCGCCAGGAAATGGCCGCCCTCGTGGATGAACACGAGGAAGCCGATGGTGATGACGGCGCACACGAGCATGATGAGAATATCCACTCACTAACTCCTTTGAATGAGAATCGTTGGTCGCCGGCCCCGTCCTTGACGGGCCGACGGGCGTGTATCGCCGCTCATTATAAGGAGCGCCCCCGATCGCGCCTTCCCGCAGCAGGGTCGCCCTTGAAATAACTACAAGGGGCCTACGGGGCCTTCACAGCTACGGCGAAAACGGAAGCCGGAGCGGCTCGGAACGCGACGCTGACGGACATGGCGGGCGGTTCCGGGCGACGGAAGCGAGTATTGCGGGCGGCTCCAAACAGCGGGAGAGCGTTGTCGCGGGCGGTTCCGGGCGACGGAAGCGGGAATTGCGGGCGGCTGCCCGAGCGACGCCGCTGCGACGGGAAGGGGAATTGGGGAAGGCTCTGGGACGACGCCGGAACGGTGCGCGGCGGGAATCAAGTGCGATGTTCCCGCGACATTTCTACGGTTTTGGGAGCCTACAGTAGGCGCCGTCGAACGCGAGCCGACCCAGCTCTCCCCTCTTCCCTCTTCGGACATCGGGCCATCCCTCGCGTTCGGCGTTTCCATCGACCCGCGCGCCTTCCGGGCCAGCGCAGAAAGGAGCCTTCCATGGATCCCACTCGTCCAGACCTCGCGCGGCCCGCTCCGGGCCGCGCCCAAAAGATCGTCAGCGCCATCATGGCGTTCCTCCTCATGGCATGCATCATGCCCTTCACCACACCGGCGACCGTCGTCGCCCAAGCTGACGAGCAAAGCACCGTGCCCGTCATGCTCCATTTCAAGGATGAGGCCGGAGAGACCATCGACTACGCCGGTTACGAGGCCCCCTATCTGCGCGACGGGGACGACCTCGTCGTAACGGTGAACGACGATCCGGCCACCCTGCACTATGGCGACAACCTGTCCTTCGAGGTGTACGAGAACTACGCCGCCTTCAACTACGAGCAGCGCGACATCACCGCCGAGTGCTCCTATGATGCCGAAGCGGGCACGGTACGCCTTCCGGCCGCCTACGAAGAGGGCCGCGACAGCCTCGGGATCATCTTCTGGCTCTCACCCGCCCATCCCGCCTACGAGCGCTATGTCCTGGCCGACCTCGACACCGACGACGTGACCATCACCTATGATGACCAGGAGATCACCTTCTCTTCCGACATCCCCGGCCTCGTGCGCGCGGCCACGGGGGCTGCGGAATCCGGTGAGAGCGCCCGCACCTTCCCCGGGCAGGCCGAGAAGCGCTATCAGCTGAACCCCCACACGCGCCTCGAGAACTTCACCGACCAGCAGATCGAGAAGCAGAAGGCCTACGGGTTCCCGCCGGAAAAAGTGGGCAGCTACGGATTCGGCGTGCTCTTCAGCGCTTCCCAGATATGGGAGAACGGCAAGCCCAACAGCACCCACTTCAACGACTGGTTCCTCGATGTGAACGACAGCTCCTTCGATGCCGCCGTGGACCTCTACCTGTGGGATACGGTGGCGGCCCGCAACGGATCGGCCGCCCAGTTCGCCACGGCCCAGACCGGCAGCCATTATTACGACCGCTACGTCACCACCGGCCGCGACTTCTTCGATGCCGGCATCAGCTCGGGCACAGCGCCCACCAACCGCGCCATGGCCCACGGCACCTGCGGGTCGTCCAACGTGAACAACGGCTACGGCGCCGTGACCACCAATCCCGCCGGCGATAACTACATCGTTTTCAAGGGCACCTATGCGGGGCCTCAGACGCAGTATCAGGGCTGGTACAAGTTCTACTACAAATTCGATGCCATGTCCGCCGCCACGGGCAACGAGTTCCAGGATGTCGTGGGCTACCTGCTCGCTGCACCCGTAACCACCGGGAAGGCCCAGCTTACCAAGGTGTCTACCGAGCCGGCCATCTCCGATGCCAATGGGAACTACTCCCTTGAGCACGGCGTGTTCGCCGCCTTCGACGGGCAATCTGCTGCCGAGGCGGCATCGCGCCAGGCCCAGAGCGGCACCTGGGACACCTGGGAGGAGGCACGCACCTGGGCCGACCAGAACGCGAGTTTCACCTTCGTGACCGATAGCGGCGGCGCGAGCAACGTCGTCGAGGACATCGAGGCCGGCACGTACTACGTTGCCGAGCTCTTCGCGCCCCCCGGCTTCCGCTTGGCGTCGTCCGTCAAGGCTCTCGCTGTGGAAGCCTCGAGCGATGCCGAGGCCGTAAGCTCTCTCGCCTTCGAGGACGTGCCCCAGCAGGGCTCCATCGACCTGCTCAAGCAATCGAATTATCCCGAGCTGACCGACAACAATCCCGGCTATACCCTCGCCGGCGCCACCTACGGCATCTACCGCGACGAGGCATGCACGCAGCTCGCTCGCGAATTGCGCACCGACCTGACAGCCGAGGGAGACGGCTATGCCCGGGCCGACGGGCTGCCCGTAGGGTCCTATTGGGTGCGCGAGACGAAGCGTCCGCTCCAGGGCTTCGCCCTCGATACCCGCATCTACCCCGTTACCGTCAGCGACGGCACCGTGGTCCGCGTCAACACCACCGCCGTCACCGACAAGGCGAAGCTAAACCCTCTGTCCATTTTCATCCAGAAACGGGATGCCCAAAGCAAGGAGAATTTTGCCCAAGGTGCGGCGACCCTGGGGGACGCGCACTTCCGTATCGACTATCATGACGTAAAGGACGGCACAGCGTCGTCCATCGCTCCCTTAACGCCGCGAGCCAGCTGGGTCGTGCGCACCAACGATGAGGGCGCGTTCGTACTGAAAGACGCGGAAGGTAGCTTCACGCACATGGACAAGAACGGGCAAGAGACGCAGCTCCCCTACAAAGTGAGCGGATCCGATTTCTACAAGCTCTCTGACGGCACCATCGCCATGCCCATCGGCACCTACGCCATCCAAGAGGTGAAGGCCCCCGAGGGCTACCGACTCGACCCCACCGTACGCGTGCGCCACATCACCGATGCCGACCACGACGGCGAGATCATCGAGACCTATGACGCCGAGGAGAACGGCGACCTCGTAACCGATCAAGTCGTGCGCTCCGATCTGCGTTTCATGAAGCGGGCCGAGGGGGCTGCGAAGCTAGCGGGCATTCCCTTTAAGCTCACCTCCAAGACGACGGGCGAGTGGCACATCATCGTCACCGACAAGAACGGCCTCGCCTCCACGGAGTCCACCGCAGCCCATCCCCACGACCAGCGCACGAACAGCAACGACGAGCAGTTCCGCGCCCCCGACGGCAGCTTCCGCATGCCCCTCACCCTGGACGTAGACGCCCTCGACCCCACCGCCGGCACCTGGTTCGGCCTGCGGGCCGACGGCACGGCCATCGATCCCGACAACGAGCAGGGAGCTTTGCCCTTCGACACCTACGAATTGGAGGAGCTGCGCTGCCCCGCCAACGAGTTGTTCCAGATGATCCATGATGAGATCGTCGTGGATGAGAGCGACCAGGACCTGGCCATCGACCTGGGCACGCTCAACAACACCGCCGCCGGACGCCCCTCCATCCGCACGAGCGCCTATGACGGCATCTCCAACGATCTCTGCGACCGCGAGATCAGCGCCGATGCCGATGTGTCCATCGTGGATCGCGTGACCTATTCCGGCCTCAAGCCGGGCGAGTCTTACGAGTTGCAAGCCGTGCTGATGGACAAGTCCACCGGCGAGCCCTTCCTCGCCGATGAGGCCGAGGTGGCCGCATCCGCCACCTTCACGCCGAGCGACTACAACGGCTACCAGAACATCGAGCTGCACTTCGATGCCTCGGCCATCGAGGAATCCACCGAGTTGGTCGTGTTCGAGACCCTTCTCAAGGATGGCTCGGAGGTGGCCGCCCACCACGATATCGACGATCGCAAGCAGACCATTACCGCTAACCCCATCACCATCACGACCTCCGCCCGCGACAGCGTGAGCGGTACCCACGAGGGCGAACCGGCCGAAGGGGTCACGATCATCGATGCCGTGAGCTACCAGGGCCTCACCCCGGGCTTCGAATACCGCCTTGTGGCCCTGCTCATGGACAAGCAGAGCGGCGAGCCCTTCGCCGTGGGCGACGAGATCATCACCGCCGAGAAGACCTTCGTGCCCGAGCACAGCGATGGCATCGTGGAAGTGGAGATCGCCATCCCCGGCACCGATCTTGATGGCGCGAGCCTCGTCGTCTTCGAGTCGCTCTACCATGGCGATGCGGAGGTGGCCCTCCACGCCGACCTGGAGGACGAGGGGCAGACGGTCACCTACGGCTACCCCGACCTGCCGCTGCCTCCCACGGGCGGCACCGAGGAGACCGAGCCTCAGGAACCCGAGCCGAGCCAGGACGCCCCGCGCGCTCCCGGACGCTTGGCCCAAACAGGCGACGGCAACCTCGTGCCCATCTGCATCGCGGCCCTGGCCGCCTGCTTCGGCGGGGCCCTGGCCTGGTGTAGCTTCCGCAATCGCCGCAAGTAGCCACAGCCGGGCGGCCCCGGGCCGCCCGGCCCCTACTCGACACCACGACCAAAACCATTACGGTCACACTCCCCCTCTGGCTCATTGCCGCTCTCGACGAAGAAGCCAGCCGACGCGGCATGACCCGCAAGGGAGTCATCAACATGTGGCTCGTCGACCGCGCCGACAAGGAGCGTCAGCGCGTGCTGCGAGGTTAGCGAGCGGCGCACCACAAGCGGGCTTGGGCGCGGGCCCAACCGTCCACGGCCTCTAGCTGATCGAGGCTCTCCACCATCTGGACGGCCGCCCGCTCGTGGGCGTCCATAGTGGCCTCCACGCAGGCGGCAATGTCCAAGTAGCCGATCTGCTCGGCCAGAAACGCCGCCACGGCCACCTCGTTGGCAGCGTTCATAACGGCAGGCAGCGTGCCCCCCACCTCACCGGCATGGCGGGCCAGAGGCAGGCAGCGGAACGTATCCGTATCGGGAGCCGCAAACTCCAAGGTGCCCAGGGTGCGGAAGTCGAGGGGAGCCACCGGCGCTTCCCAGCGAGCCGGATAGGACAGGGCGAACTGGATGGGAATGCGCATGTCAGTCGTGCCGAGGTGCGCGAGCACCGATCCGTCGGTGAACTCCACCATGGAATGGATGGCGCTCTGAGGCTGCACCACCACCTCGATCTGGTCGTAGGGCATGGCGAACAGATGGTGCGCCTCGATCACCTCGAGGCCCTTGTTCATGAGGGTAGAGGAGTCGATGGAGATTTTGGCCCCCATGTTCCAGGTGGGATGGGCCAGGGCCTGGGCCGGCGTGATGGCCGTCAGCTCGTCGCGGGTCTTCTCCCGGAAGGGGCCGCCCGAGGCTGTCACCCACAGCTTGGACACCTCCCGGGGGTTCTCCCCCAGAAGGCACTGGTAGATGGCACCGTGCTCGGAATCGATGGGCATGAGCGCCCCCGCCGGACCCGTGGCTGGGGCCACGCCGTCGGCGCGGCGCTGCTCGTCGAGGCGAGCCGCGAGGGGCATAATGAGGTCGCCCCCCACCACGAGCGACTCCTTATTGGCCAAAGCCAGCACCTTGCCCGCAGCCAGGGCATCGTAGCTCGCCCGCAGGCCCGCGGCGCCCACCAGGGCGTTCACTACCACATCGGCCTCGGGCAGCTGGGCCAGGGCCGCCACCGCCTCGGGCCCCACGGCGAAGGAGGCCTCGCTCTCGCCCGCAGTGCCGGGCAGCGCAGCCACCAGGGTACGCGCCTCGTCACAGCGGGGGTCGCCGGCCAGGGCCGCATCGCCCACGGCCAGATGGCGCACGCCGAACGCGCGGGCCTGGGCAAGCAGGCCGTCCAGGCTCCCATGCACGGCGAGCCCCACCACTTCCAGCTGGTCGCCATGCTGTCGCACCACGTCCAGCGTCTGGGTGCCGATGGAGCCAGTCGATCCGAGAACGACGATGCGGCGCTTGCTCATGGGCCTGCCTTTCAGGTCGGGAACAGAAGGCGAGACGCCGCCCTAGAAGACGACGTAGGGAATGCACCCGCCGGCCACCATGAGGATGGCGGCGGTGATGGAGGTGAGGAACAGCGAGTCACTGCGATCGAGCAGACCGCCATGGCCCGGCATGATGGTGCCGGAATCCTTGAAGCCCGAGTTGCGCTTGATGCGGCTCTCGGCCAAGTCTCCCAGCACACCCATGCACCCGGCGATAACGCCGAAGGCCACCGCCTGCACGATGGACATGGTCACGCCCGGCACGAAGGAGATGGCGCACCAGAACAGCACCGAGCCCACGAGCCCCGCGAAGAAGCCTTCCCAACTCTTTTTCGGGCTCGTGCGCGGAGCCAGCTTGTGGCGGCCGATCTTGCTGCCCACCAGGTAGGCGAAGGCATCGTTGGCCCACACGCTCAAGAACAGCAGCAGCACCACAATGCCGCCCCACGGCTCCGGCAGCGACACCCGGATGACGATGAGACCGCACAGCAAGAGCCCGGTATAGGCCGCGCCGAAGAAGCTCACGCCCACATCGGGAATGCGGGCCCGCAGCCAGAACACGTACCACACGATCAGCGCCAGCAGCAGCCCCAGGCTCACGAGCATGGCACCGATGAGCCCGGCCAGATACACGCTCGCCGGATAGAGCACCGCCGCGACGATGCCGAGCATCTCGTTGGGCAGCTTCGCATCGGAGCGCAGCATGTAGAAGAACTCCCCGGCACAGATGCCAGCCACGGCCATGAGCATGAGCACCATGGGGATGTTGCCCGCCAGCACGCACACCACGGTCACCGCCGTGTACACCGCGCCCGTGCGGAAGCGCACCTGCAGATCGGAGGGGTTCTTCAGCTTCTGGGGAGTCTTGTCGAGGGCCTTGCGCTTCAGGCGGTCGCGCTTCTCCTGACGGGTCTCGCGCTTCTCCTGAAGGGCCTGCTCCTCTTCCTCGGAAAGGTCGTAGTGCCACGGCGGCCCGGAAGGCGCCGAGGCGGGGTCGCAGGCCAGCGGGGGCAGCTCGCGCTCCTCGTCCTCGTCGGTCAGCAGGCCGAAGCCGATATGCTCGGCCTTGGGCTCACAGCGGGCCCCCTTGATGCTCGGCGCGCTCTGGCGCAACCGCTCGCGGGCCCGACGGGCACGGCTCTTCTTCTCGTCGTCGGAGATGCCGCCTCTCATTTAGGCCACGCCCCCGAAACGGCGGTTGCGGCCCTGGTAGGCCAGCAGGCAGCGTAAAAACTCGTAGCGGTCGAAATCGGGCCACAGCACATCGGTCACCACGAACTCGGAGTAGGCGATCTGCCACAACAGGAAGTTCGACACGCGCATCTCGCCCGAGGTGCGAATGACCAGGTCGGGATCGGGCATGCCGCAGGTGTACAGCCCGCGCTCGAACATCTCCTCCGTGGGCTCCAGCACCGCGCCGGTTTCCTCGGCGATCAGGACCGCCTCGCGCATGCAGGCAGCCGTGGCCCGCAGAATCTCCTGGCGGCCGCCGTAGTTCACGGCCACCACCAGAGTCATGCCCTCGTTGTCGCGGGTCTTCTCCCACGCGGCATCGAAGGCGTCCCGGGTCTCCTGGGGCAACGGCGACAGATCGCCGATGGTGCGCACGCGCACGCCCTCGGCATGAAGCCCGTCCACCTCGGCCAGCATGGTCTTGGCGAACAAGTCCATGAGCCCCACGACCTCTTCCTCGGGCCGCTTCCAGTTCTCCGTGGAGAACGAGTAGATGGTGAGGTACCGTACCCCCAGGTCGGAGGCGCAGCGAATGGTCTCGCGCACCGCCTCGATACCGGCCTTGTGGCCGCGCAGGCGGTTGAGCGCGCGCTTCTTCGCCCAACGGCCGTTGCCGTCCATGATGACGGCCACCGATTCGGGAATGCGGTCGCAATCGAGCGCCGCGGGGTCGAGCCCCGCGGGCGGCTGAGGGAATATGTAGTCTAAGCTTTTGACCATATCGTTTCTCGCGGGTTCGCCCAAGGAACCAATTAGATCTCCATGACCTCGGCTTCCTTCTTCTTCAAGACCTCGTCGATCTCAGCCACGAACTTGTCGGTCATCTTCTGGATCTCAGCCTCGGCGCGCTTGGACTCGTCCTCGGGGAGGTTGTCGGTCTTGACGGCCTTCTCCACGGTGGAATTGGCATCGCGACGCGCGTTGCGCACGGCCACGCGAGCCTCCTCGGCGTAGGTCTTGCACTGCTTCACCAGGTCGCGGCGGCGCTCCTCGGTCAGCGAGGGGAACGGCAGGCGAATGACGTTGCCGTCGTTGTTCGGGGTCACGCCCAGGTCGCTCTCCAGAATGGCCTGTTCGATGGCGCGGAGCACGCCCTTGTCCCAGGGCTCGATGACCAGCAGATGGGCCTCGGGCGTCTTCACGCCGGCCATCTGGTTCACCGGGGTGGGCACGCCGTAGTAGTCAACCTTGATGCGGTCGAGCACCATGGCGTTGGCGCGGCCGGTGCGCACGCTGGCGAAGTTGTCCTTCAGCGCCGCAACGGCCTTCTCCATACGCTCCTCGGCGCCCATGAGAATCTCGTCGATGTCTGCCATGAGGTTTCCTCCCTCTTAGAGAACAGAGCCCGCGGGCTCCTCGGATACAAAATGCGCGACCGGAAAGGCCGCGGGCCGTGCGCGCTACTCGACGACCGTGCCCACCGGCTCGCCCTGGAGCGCGGCCTTGATGTTGCCGGGCGTGGTCAGGCTGAACACAATCATGGGCACGTTGTTGTCCATGCACAGCGACGTGGCCGTGGCGTCCATGACGTTGAGGCCGCGGCTGAGCACGTCCATGTAGCTGATGCGGTCGAAGCGCTGGGCCTCGGGATGGGTCGTGGGGTCGGCATCGTAAACGCCGTCCACTTTGGTGGCCTTCATCACGCAGTCCACGTCCAGCTCGCAGGCGCGCAGGGCGGCCGTAGTGTCGGTGGTGAAGTAGGGGTTGCCCGTGCCAGCGGCCAGAATGACCACGCGGCCCTTCTCCAGGTGGCGCACGGCGCGACGGCGGATGTAGGGCTCCGAGACCTCCTGCATGTTGATGGCGCTCTGCACGCGGGAGAAGATGCCGTGGCGCTCGAAGGCATCCTGAAGGGCCAGGGCGTTCATCACCGTGGCCAGCATGCCGATGTAGTCGGCCTGGGCGCGATCCATGCCCTCGGCCGAGCCGGCCAGACCGCGGAAGATGTTGCCGCCGCCGATGACCACGGCCAGCTGCACGCCGTCGTGAACGATCTCGGCAATCTCCTCGGCCAGGTCGTCGACCACCTTCGGATCGATTCCATACCCGAGATCGCCGGCCAGCGCCTCGCCGGACAACTTCAGCAGAACGCGATCGTACTTATATTCGTTCGCCATCGAGCAAATCCCTTCATCGGCAGGTTCTATCTAAACGGATACATATTACCCGAAATAGCGCCCCCGCACCCCCGCGCTCCCCCAAGACCCGAAAAAACAAACGACCCCCCAGCCCCTTTTCCTTCAATGATTTAGTACCAAAAAAATAAGGGGCGGGATTCGCATCCCGCCCCTAGCAACAAACTCACAAAAAGAAAATCTGAACCTAATGCCAATCAAACGCTCAAGCAAATATGACAGCGCTATCTTAAGGCAACCTCAACTCTTCGTCAACTACACGTGAAGCCAGTAACTCTCAGGCCGCGCAATGAGACGCGCATTGTTGTACGCCATATCAATGGTAAGGCAAGTGTGTCCATAATATACAGACCGGTCATCGCTCAGCGACAGCACGAGCGCGAGATCTGCGGTGTTAGGGTTCGTCAAATAGAGCGGCATAAGAAGCTGTATGCGGCCTTTATAGTACTGAGGAACAACAGTTTTATAATTGGCCTGGATACGCTTTCTGACCTTGCGAATCTCGCCGTCGATAACAGACCTGCAGAGAGATTCGCCTTCTTCCCGCAAACTAGCGGGAATGCGCTGGAAGTTTTCGGGATCATGAATAATATGATTCCACTGCGGGATGATTTCCAACCTGCTGTCAAAAAGGAGTAGGCTGGGGTCATCAAAGTAATTTGCTCGTCTCAAACGCGAATAAGCCTCGTGGCCTACGGGTCGATATTGCATTGTGTAGCTATTGCAGAAGGAGATGAATTTCCAAGGTTGCTTGTTTTCGTTTGGGTTCTTTTCGCAATAGAAATATATCTCCTGCCAGTTTTTGTCGAAAAGTCCGGTGTTAAAGCAAGCCACATCGTCATCTATATAAATCAGCGTCTGCTTGTCTTCATCTGCCGCATCCTCTCGATCACACCAAAGTTTCTCGAAAGTAAAATACAGGTAGTTCTTCAAGATCCCGAAATCGTTTTTTCCCGGGCAACTCCACCTTTCAGGCTCCAACTCGTCCACGGCAAGCTGCCGAACCCGGCCCGTAAAGAATTCATAGTTGCCCAGAAAAGCCCAGTCTCTTAGCTTCATTTTTCACCCCACATATAATATGCTACTAATATCTTCCTATTATAATTAGAAAATGCAATTTAACAATAATATATGCATCAAAAGTCGAGAGTCCGCCTCCCGCAGCTATCGGCGAGAGAGGATTTTGTCATAGGGACGACTACCTGGCCAGCTAAAGCAGCGGTGGCACCTCGGTGGTGCCAAGATCGCAGTAGAAGGCGTTCGTCTCCATGGCAATGGCATCACCCGCGCCGCCTCCGGCCGGCGTGCCCTTGATCCTCATCACCACGCCCTGAATGGCGCCCTCGCCATCGAAATAGTAGCTGACAATGAGAGATCCAATGCTCTCCATGCCGTCGAAGAGCCCCGACGGCACCTTCGTCGGATCGGTATTCAGAACGTATTCGATGGCTCCGTCATCATACTCGTACACATCGATACCCCCAGCGCAATCCAACAGCGCCAGCGCCTTCTCGATACCGGCGGGGTCATCCGGAACGCCCGTCTGCGATTCACCGACCACTTCGTCGCCTTGAATCACCTGCGACTGATCGCCATCGAAAATCGTAAGCGTCGCATTGTCTTCGTCCCCGTTAAGTTCCAGGTACATGGCAGCTTTGAAGCCGTCGGTGCGGTCAACCAGCGCCTCGGCGTATACCGTGGTGATTTCCTCCTGGCCGCCAACCGTCGTGGTGACCGTCGTCTCAGTTCCCACGGTCATATTGGCGGGAAGGCTCTCCAACCTCTCGCGTAGCTCGGCGGAGGCCTGCGCAGCATCACGCGTCACCAGCGCCCCCTCGTCCTCGGGCATCGGGGGTACCGTCACATTGCCCCAGTTGTGATAAGTCGTCTCGATGGCCGTGCGCGCTGGCACCGACTGGCCGCCGACCTCCGCAGCGCCCTTGGCCGTCACCGTCTCGCCCACCAGAGTTCCCATGGCGTTGAACCGACAGCTCACCTCAACTTCCGTCGGCTTCTCCACCAATCCAATAGCCTCGGGAAATTCTCCTCCGAACCTCAGGTGGAATACCGTATCCTCTCCATCCTCTTCGACAGAGACCAAGGTGTCATAACGCCAATAGATTTCCTGCCAGCCGCCAACCAGTTGCCACCCCTCGCCACCAGTAGCTGGATTGATCGATGATACGTCAACAGCCCCTCCCTCGCTCACCTGCACGGTTTTCTCGCCCTCGGCGTACAGCTCGACGCCGTCTTTCTCTTCCCAGTCGCCTTCGTACTTGATGTACACAAGGGCGGCGCCGTCCGTGTTGTCGGCCACGGTCTCGCTGTTCAAGACGCCTTCTTGAACGGTGTCGCCCTCGCCAATGACATACCGTTCCGTTGTGTTGCAAGCATAGGAATCGGGAAGGGCGTTTAACAGCCCTTGCAGCCGCTCGGTCTCTTCCATGCCAACCCCGTCGGCATCACTCGGCTCACTGAAGCTCTCATCGCGCGTCGCATCCGCGCACGCACACAACCCCAGCGCCAGACACAGCGCCGCACCCGCGGCCACCGCCTTCCGTGCCGCACGCGCCATACCAGCCGCCATGGCATTCCCCTTTCCCCTCAAGCTCTCCGCATGGCAGACCGTCCCACCAAGAAGCGGCCTCCACCCCCATAGTATGCGCCCAAAGCCCGATAAAAACCATCAACGTTCCGTTGATGATGCCGCCCTGCGTCGGGAATCCGAGCGAGAACGTCGCCGGGGCAACAATCCAAAAGCCCAGCACACGCTCTGGGGAGGCGAACCGATAGGACGACTGGCTTCGCCGTTCTACGGCCTCACGTTCACGCGCACAATCTTCCAGCTTCCATCGGCGCCCTTGCGAATGTCAACCCATACACTATCGTATGAGCTGAGGTTGTCACCATCGGAATTCGTGTATCGCTGCGTGTAGCCAATCCAAATACCCCCCATGTCGCCCCATACCCATGCAAAGTACTCTTGAAAGTCCTCTGTCCAAGTTCGCGACGAAAAGCCATCCTCATGGCAAACATTTTCTATAGCGAAATGCCTCACCACCTTGTCCACTCCCTCATACTCGCTTTGCGACGAAGCCTCTATCTTTGCGACAACTTCGTAGGTGTCCACGCGAGCCCAAGCAATATAGGAGACAATCACAAGCAAGATAAGGACTCCACAGGCAACAATACGTGACCGAATTTTTCTAGACATTAAACTCCTCCCCTGCTCTTGAGCCTGACGATGTATGCGCCCTTCGATTCTCCGCCAGCATCGAGAGCCGCCTTCAACGATTGATCAAACCTACGTGTTGTGTTGGCTGCATAGTTAATCTTGTCGTCCGTTACGCCGCTCACCACTGCAGCATGATGGGCCTTGCCCTCGTCATTGTAGAAGAAGACCAGATCACCCGGCTGCACACCTAGGCCTTCCGTGCCTTTCGAAAGATCGTTGACAGCGACATTCTTCATACCGGCATTCTTCTGGGATGAATTGGTGTAGACGTTGACCACCTCGCCGACCGCATACCCATTGCTCAAGTCGCTGAAATACTCGTACTGATCCGACACGCGAATCCACGTCGTAGTGGTATCCCACTCCTTAAAGTACTTTGCATCGCCCTTCCCCGTTTCAGACCAACCTCCCATCAACCCATACGGAACCTCGGTCGTCGGGGGAGGTGAAAACAACCTGCTCGCCATAGTTGCTATCCCATACAAGCTGAAAGCCAAGACCCTCAAGACCCGCATCGACCCACCGCTCGAAAAGGAGCTGGGAGGCATACAAGCCGCCAGTCTGGTCGCCGCACAGTCGGAAAAGGTCGCACCCGGCGCCACGATTGGTCGCCAAGGCGTACCGACGGATCCACATGTCGCCATTCGCCCCGCGGGCCACGTCTGTCTCCTCGCGAATGAAAGCGTCCACCTCAGGCACATCGCGCAGGTGCCACGCAAGCCCTCCGGAAATCCCCACATCCGAGGGACTCGCAACAAGTCCGCAGAGTTCCGCGAAGAACGCCTGGGCGCGACTGTCCATAAGAAGCGTACCGTCGCCCAAAGGCCTCGCATCACCCCACCCTTCCTCAACCCACGATTCGCCGGCCCACACTCTCCAGACGCGAGGCCGCCATGAGGCATCCTTTTCAACGGGAACCGCTCTCTCGAACTCGACCGTCGGCCCGGCAACGCCCGATAGCTCGATCCTCGCCCCCGGCCCAACATCGGGTTCGGCCAGCGCCATGCAGGCACGGGCGAGAGCAATGAAGCCATCCCGATTGGCGACGAGAGTCAGGCTGTCCCCATCGATTTCCGACCCCACATGCTCGCCTGGCTCGAGCTGCAGGAGAGCACAGGCGTCCCGGCCAGCGCCCTCTGAAACATCGATTGCGATCTCTCCAAGCCTTTCCGCGGGCGGGATACCGGGCCCAGCTTCCTCGCCCTCGCGAACCAGGGTCAGCTCCGTAGACCCATCCTCCAAATCGGTGCCCGTCTCAAGATGCTCATGCAGTGGGCGACCGCCGTCAAAACTCGCAAGTGACATGCAGATACGGGCGAGGGAAATAAGCCCCGGACGGTTGGCGACCACGACGATCCTCCCAGAGCGCTCCATCGTCCAAATCCTGTAGCAAGGAGCCCACCGATACCTCATAGTGTCCCCATCCTCCCAGAGGGGATATTCAAGCCTTCTCTTCATGGGCACCTCCTCGCCCTAACGGAACACGAGCTGCAACTCCATTGCGATACCCCAATTGCACACGGCAGGCGACCAGCCGCTATCCGCGCTCGTACTTCAACGCCCCCGCCATTCGCAAGGCGACCGTCCCAGAATCCCAGAGCACTTCTCTTTCAGCATGATCGCCACGGCTCGCCCTTCCCGTCATCTACGGTATCTGCTTGCCCTGTTTTCCCGTCGCGGCCCAGCCGTTATGCCCGTCCCCGCTTGAGTTCTTCCAGCCACTCATGAGGCGGAAGACCCAGAGCCCCGGAGTGCTGCGCGTCGAAGGCATTCCGGTACCCCCTGCGGAACGCCCCCGCGGCCACGACGAGAGGCGGCTCGTCGCAATCGTCGTATGCGAGATCGATGGCATCTGGAACGTAAAGGGACACACCGTACTTCATGGATTCGCATCCAGCATTATCGCATCTGAAGTCGCCGCCCATCGCAGAGATCCCCTCCAATACCTCGACGTATTCCCCCGGGAAAAGCTGATATCCCTCAAGGAACACCTCTCCTCCGAAGATTTCGACAAAGTCACATTTCCCATGGGCATCGAAACTAACGAACAGGTCGACAAACTCCTCTGTATCCGGATCGCCGGGCGTGCGCGAATCACGCCGAAAACGAGTCCGAGGCTCCCCCAATATGTCATGAACCTCCTGCGTCGTCATACCAAATCGCAACCCGTCAACGCCAACATATGGTCTTATTTCATGCCTCATATACTCTCCTTTCCGCTATGGCTAGCGCCAAACTAGATAAGCCCTTTTCGTTCGAGTTCGTTGGTGTAATCTTGCATTTGGGATATTTCTCTGTTGTATTTATCGCCGAAGTTGCTCCGAATGTCGTCGACGTCCATCTGCTGGGCTTCCCTAAAACGTCCTTGCTCGATTTGTCGTTCTTGCTCTTTTCGATATATCGCCGCTTTTCACTTCCGCCCCAGCTAGCTGTTTGACGGTGGCCGGCCGACGTGAAGGACGAGGCTGCGTCCGCGTAGTTGCCCCTCGGCAGCGTACCACAAACCGTTAACCACGTCGGTGCCGGCACCGAAGCCCGGGACGAGCCCATGTAGGACACTGTGCCGTACAGCGTGTGCATCACCCGGTGCCTGAAAGAATCGGTTTATAGCGACCAGCTCTACGGAATAGCGCCTCTGAGGGGAGCCTGTCAGCGTCCGGCGGACGCGCCATTCATTTGCCAGGATGAAGGGGAGCAGCTCGACTCTCTCGCCACAGAACGCCATCCCTCTCGTACGTTTGCACCAGTACGGCGGCACGGCCGGACAATCGACAGCGGTTCCTGCCTTCTCGGCTCACCATTCAACTGCTGCATCTTCAGGTGGAAAGCCTATAGTCAGCCTCCTTCCTTGGAGAAAGCACCGAGCCCGGTCGAGAAGGGCGCGCCTTCTCTGCGAGACAGAGAGCCCTGCAGGGCTACGGTCGGCGCTCTCTGCGGGAATATAATAGATGAAAGGCCTCATATCGGCAGGATAGCCCAGAGTCGCGTAAACATCTGCCAACGCGTCGAGGAGCTCTTCGTCAGACCCCCGCCTGTCTAGAGCGGCCTTGCACAGGACGTACTCCCATCTTTCCTCGGCCAATCCGACCGCATGAACATCGGCGAGCGTCTCTACGCGACCTATGACTTCATCACGATTAAGATCGGGCCAGCAGAGTTCTAGCAGAGCTCTCTCATCGTCTTCCCCTTGTTTTCCGTCCCCCTCCAAAGCTCGCACTGCCTCATCGGAGGCCTCCTTCTCGGCCACAAGCCCTACCTTCAACCCGAACATGACATCTACCCAGGTAGGAACTAGTCCGTACCTATGAAACAAACCTAGAGACATATCGGCTCCCGTCCACTGTCCAGCCGCTCTTCTATCGCCGGCCCTCATTGTCAAACCGCACAAGGACAACCGGACAAAACAGTCTGACGTCTCATCCCACGCATAGGCAATCATCCTCTTGGACTCCCCTCCCAGCCATGTTTCTCAAGAATCTGATGTCCGTCACGGCCATGCCTTCCCCCATCTCGGTTGCTTGTACAGCGGCATCTCCTGGCCGGTGCGCGGGCCGCCGCGGGTGCCCTCGGCGGCTACCCGCAGTCCCAATAGTACATGACCCGCGAGAAGTCGAGGCGGCGCAGGTCGTCGCCGTTGATGAGGAACACTCCCACACCGCCATCGCCCCACTCGACCCAGGGGCGCACGCCGTCGTCGACGATGCTCGAATCCAGCTGGAACAGAACCGTGTCATAGCGGCGCAGACCCTCGCAGTCCGGCCACAGGCGCGGGTCGCACTGCTCGAAGCTCGGCCACCCGCCCACCTGACTGCGCGAGCCGCGGGGAGGGCACACGGCCGCGACCTCGTCGACCCACAGCTCCCCGGGACAGCCCTCCGCTTCCAGGAACGCCGGCAGGCCGCATCCGTCGTCCGCTAACCGCAGCGGGGCCTGGGGGTGCACGCGGCTCCAGGCGCGGACAAGCAGCGGCTCAAACCTCCATTCGCAGGCCGTCATGGGCCGCAGCTCAACAGCGGGCCCAAACCGGAGGGCCCAGGACCCGGGCGGGTAGAAGGGCAGCCGGTCGCTAGTACCCGGGGGAGGATCGACAGCGGCGAGCGGCGCGGCGTCCCAGTAGAGGACGCGGAACCCGTCCTGCACGTCGTAGCCCGACGCGCCCACGCCCCAGCCGGGGCCGGCTCCCAGGACGAAAAACTGGAGCAGGCCCGTGTGCGGGAAGCCCGGCAACGGGGCCAGATCGGCGCATTTCACCTGCGCTAGGAGCGACAGCGGCCGTCCCCGGGAGTCGCGCGGCCACTGTTCTCCGGGCGGCATCAGCGGAAGGCCGCCGAGCCGGCTGCAGAGCCGGTCGGGAGGAGCCGTCCCCCCGATCTCGAACGACAGGGCGGCCCTTCGGTGGGCCCAGCCCACTTCAAGGATGGCCTCCTCTATCTCCCGAGTCGCAGATCCCTCCGCCCCCGGCCCAAAGCCGCTCATACGCATACCGTCCGGAAGACGATGCTGCCCTGGGGCAGCTCGCTGTCCCACACGAGCTTGAACTTCAGCCCCGTCAGGCCGCACTCCTCGACACGCCGCTTGAAGGCCTCCGTACAGAAGGGGCTGTACACCATCTCCTCGGGAATGCCGAAGAGGGCCAGGGTGGCAATGGTCTCCCGATGAAGCTGGTACTCCAGAAAGCCCCTCACCTCCCCGGACGTCGTCCGTTGTACCACCGACCTCCCGTGGTCTACGCACCCTTCCGTCGACATCACGTGCAGGAGCCACAAAGGCTCTCCCTCCAAGTCTGCCGCCAGCAATTCGACGTTGTCGCCCATGAGATCCTCTAGGCACCTTTTAGCGCGATCGGACACAACCAGAGAGCGACCCGTGAACCACGGGGAATCGAAGTGCAAGGGGGCATGAGTGCCGTCCACCCCCTCCAACTCCAGTTGCGCCCACCCGCTTCTGCGCGGCGTATCATCGAGAACGTCGACAACAAACGGGAAGTTCCCTCCCTTCACCCGAACCCAATCGTTGTTCTCCTCCGAATGGCCCACTTTCCACACCTTCATAAGTAACACTCCTTAATAATCGAAAGTACCCGCTACAAGCTCTCCGCGTATCTTGGCGAGCTCTTCAAGAACTTCTTTCTTCGAACCCGATGCCTTTAATATGCGCGTATTGACCTCCTTATAATACTCATTGGTATGCAGACCTGGGTGATAGGCACTGTCTGGAACGATCTCTTTTTTCGTCGGAAGATAGACCCCATTCGCTGGATCGTTAATATCGATACCCCATTTTTCAAGGACCCGTCGCGCTTCATCAGCCTTTGCTGCACCTCCCGCGATAATATGATGCGCTGCATAATCCGAACTAGGGCGAGTTACGCCCGCTTCCTTCATATTGTGCGCAAGCACTTTCGAGCTAGCCGGCCTCCCAAGCTTCAATGCTGCTGCGGATTCCTTAGATGCATCCGACGCGGCTTTTGCGATACTCTTTGCGACCTTTCCGCCCTTGAGAAGGTCACCCCCATAGGGGATGATCGCAGCAATGGCAGAAATCGCCATGTTCGTATAATCTTTTTCCCGCCAATAGGCTATCGCGTTGACGCCGTCAGACAGAGGTGTAGGGTCGAACGTCCCGATAATGTCGAGGGTAGTGTGGGTATCGGAGTTGTGATTCTTCTGCTTCGGCGCGTTGTAGTAGGGCAGCGTGGAGCACATGAGGCGCTTAATGCGGGCAGCCTCGCGCTCGGCGTAGATCTGCGCCGAACTCTTCCTCTTTTTCGATGGGGAGAATATCTTCTTGGTCGTCCTGCCGACCGATCGGGCTGCCTGAGAGACGCTCCACGCCTTCTCAATGACACTCGATCCACTCGTGCGTATTATCGTGTTTGACTGGAACGGGGCTTTCGGTTTGCCTCCGGATGCGAGTCGCCTGTCCATGCTCCTGTTGGTAGTAAGAAGCCCAGAGGTCTTCGTTTTCAGGGCCTTCGAGGTGTAACTCCGCTGCATCCAGGTTCCCTTGCCGCCCGAGAGCACCCGGTTACGACTGTAGGAGTTCTTGCGGACCTGCTTAGCGGTCTTGCCTCTCGTCGAACGCGACTCGTGACCCGTGGGGTCGGCCGAGGCCACGGGGTTGCCCTCGGCGTAGGCGTAGCGGTTCAGGGTGGCGGGGTCGGCAGCGTCCCCCAGGTAGGTGTCCCGGCTCCCGAAGGTGCCGGCACCCGGGTCGTACCAGCGGGCGCGCAGGTACTGCAGGCCGGCGGCGCCCGTGGCCTCCTCGCCGTTGTAGCCGTAGTGGGGCAGCTCGGACTGGTAGCCGATGCCGCCCAGGGCCGGACCCCCGAACTCGCCGGTATCGGCGGCTGCCTCGCCCCAGGGGGCGTAGGCGTAGCTGGCCGCGATGCGGCCGTCGCCGGCCATTACGGCGCTCACGCTGCCAAAGCCATCCTCCAAGTACGTATCGGCCACGGGCACGGCCTCAGTGCCGCCCACAGTGGATAGGCGCCCCAAGCCGTAAGTGTCGTTCAGGGCGCCCGATACACTGGATTCGCGGGCCAGAGGCTGGGCCACATCGTCGATGACCGTGGAGTTCACATAGGCCACCAGCTCCCAGCGCTCCTGCACATAGGGCGTGTAGGTGGGTATGGTGCCGTAGCGTACTTGCACGCTGTCGCCCAACGGCTTCAAGACAGCAGGCTCTTGAGCCGCTGGCACCAAATCATTGCCGCGCAGCGGCAATGCCCGAGGGGCAGCAAGGGGCACACCTGCCGATGAGAGGATGGTCTGGCGCTCTTCGGACGAGAGCGTGGCCGCTGCCAGCAGGGCCGCATCAGTCCCCGGCAGCGGTATCCCGAACGGCTGGGCGCCATGGGTGGCCAAAGGATCCAGCAAGCCGTCCAACAACGCAACCAGAGCCGTTGCAGCCGGGCACGCCGGCACGAGGGCCGATGCGGCACCTACCGCTGCGCCATAGACCGCCCAGCGCAGAGCCGGATCGGAACCCGGGGCCTCCCGCTTGGCGGACGCGGCCCTCCACGAGGCCACGGGAGCCTCGATGGGGCGGCGCTCCCAGGTGCCAGTGGTGGCGAGGCGGCCGAACTCTGCCGCTGTCCACCGGGGTGCCACGCGGGTAGGAGCGCCCCACCAGGCAGGGTCTTCGGGCTCAGGCAGGGGCTGTCCCGGTGTAACTTCCTTGGGCTCCAGCTCCGTGAAGGGCATCGTGCCCACGGCCAGCTCGTCGGTATGGTACAAGGTGGCCTGGAACACACGGTTGCCATCGCCATCGTACGTGGCAGCCATGAGCACGCGGCCGCCCTGGCGCACAGCGGCCAGCCGGTTCTCGGCGGTATAGGCGTACTCCACAGGGTCTTCGCCGGCGGCATCCTTGCGCACCAAGTTGCCGGCCTTATCGTACTCGTAGGTCGTGCGCCCCTCCGGCCCCACCGATTCCACGAGACGGTCATCGTCGTCGTAGATGAGCTTCGTAAGCGCGGTAGAGCCCGAGACCACGTCGGTGCGCTCGATAGCCGTGCGGTTGCCGGCGGCATCCCACTGGTATTCCTCCCGGATGTGGGTCTCCCCCGAGCCGTCATCGGTCTTCTCCTCGAAGGCAATCAGGCGGTCGTCGTCATCATAGGCATAAATGCGCGCGCTTTGAATGACGACCCCATCGGGGTTCGTGAGGACCGCCTCCTCGGCAATGGGATTGCCCTCGCCGTCCCACTTATAGGCGAACGACGAGACGGAGTCGCCATCGGCCCCGGCGTTTTCCAGCTTTGCCAGCTGGCCTTCACCGTCGTACTCGTAGGTGGTGACCGACCCATCGGGCCGCATCAAGCGCACGGGGCGGTTCTCTTCATCGTACTCGTAGGTGTAGTCACCCTCGGCCGTTCGCACCTGGATGAGATTGCCTACCGCGTCGTAGGCATAGGCCACCACCGAGCCATCGGGATAGGTAACCGAATCCAGCTCACCCAAGCTGTTGTAGGTGTACTGGATGCGGCGTCCCTGGCCGTCCGCCTCGGCAATGACGCGGCCCACTTCGTCGTACTCGTAAGCCGCCTCTCCCATCGCATCGGCACGAGCGGTCACCAGGCCGTTGGCATCGTAAGCGTACAGCACCGACTGGGCATCCCCCTGGGAATAGCCCTTTTCCACCAGATTGCCCAGCTCGTCCCAGTCGTAGGTGGTGGCGTTGCCAGCGGCATCCACCACGGCCGTCACACGGCCGGCCGGATCGCGCACGAATTCTTCCAGAGCGCCAGAGGGAGACTCCACCGAGGTAAGACCGCCCTCGGCATCGTAGCCGTAGCGGGTGATGCGGCCCATGGCATCGGTTACCTGGGCCAAGTTCCCGTCCAGGTCGTACTCGTAGGAGGTCACGGCACCCTCGGGGCTCGTCACTTTCGTCAGCTGCCCGGCATCGTCCCACTCGTAGGCCGCGCTATGGCCGTTGCGATCGGTGGCCCGAACCACACGATTGGCGTCGTCGTAGTCCCACGATGACACCCGGCCAAGGGAATCGGTGACTGCCGACAGGTTGCCGACCTTATCCCACCTATAGGTTGTGACCGCGCCCATGGGAGAAGTCTGCCGCGCGAGGCGGCCGTCGCCATCCCATTCGTAGGCAGTTATGTTGCCACGAGCATCGGCCTGGCTGGTCAGATTGCCCGCCGCGTCGTAGGAGAACACCAGGCCCTCGATATCGGTGCCTCCCTGGGCAACGAGGTTGCCGCGAGCGTCCCAGGCCCACCGCGCCGATTCCCCTTCACCGTTGCGCTGGGATACGAGGCGGTCCAGCCCATCGTAGGCATACTCGGTACGCACGCCGGCAGCATCGGTTTCGGCGGCCAAGTTGCCGGCATCATCCCATTCCCACGAACGCTTATGACCCGCCGCGTCCTCTTGACCCGTCAGACGCCCCAGAAGATCGTAGCTGTAGGTGACGCGAGCGCCCAGGTTGTCGCGATCGACAGCAGCGTTGCCTGCTTCATCGTACTCCAGTTCGCGCACGTAACCCCGCGGCGTGGTTATGCGGGTCAGGCGGTCGAGCTCATCCCAGCCGTATTCCCAGCGACCGCCGCCCGGGGCGGTGCGCGAGAGCACGTTGCCGCGGGCATCGTACTCATAGGCCGTCGTGCGCCCCAGCGGATCGGTCTCAGCCGTCAGATTGCCGACCGCATCGTGACGGTACGAGGTTGCCGCGCCCGCGGTGTCGGTATGAGTTGTCAGGTTGCCGAGAGCGTCCCAGGCCCATTGCTCCTCGCGGCCCAGAGCGTCGGTGTGCGACATGAGGCGCCCCTCGCCGTCATAAGCCCACTGGTCGCGAGAGCCCTCGGGGCTCGTTGCGGCCGTCAGGTTGCCGTTAGCGTCCCAGACAAAAACCGCGCTGTTCCCCAAAGGATCGGTGGAGCGAACCAGGTTTCCCAAGGCATCGTAACCATAGGTCGTGGCGTTGCCCTCCTCGTCCACGGCCTCGGTAGTATTACCGACAGCGTCGTAGGCCCATCGCCGCACCGCGCCCATGGCATCGGTGGCCGCAGTGATATTGCCGGCGGCATCGTACTCGTAGCTCGTGACCGCCCCATCCGCCTCTCGCGTCTCGGAAAGCAGATTGTTGCGAGCATCCCAGCCATAGGAGATAGCGTGCCCCAGCCCATCGATCTCGCGGGAAAGATTGCCGGCAGCGTCGTACTCGTAGGTCGTTACGGAACCATCGAAGTCGCTCGCCCGCACTTCGCGGCCCCAGGCATCGTACTCCAGCGACGCGGTGCGGCCCAGAGAATCAGTCGCACTCGTCAGGTTGCCGGCACCGTCGTACTCGTAAACCTCCGCACTGCCGGCGCTATCGGAGACAGCTGTCAGGTTGTCTCGCACGTCCCATTCATAGGTGGCCTCCACGCCGGCAGCATCCACTGTGCGCACGAGCCGACCCAATTTGTCATACTCGCTGGTCTCGCGGGCCCCATCGGGCCGGACACGGGCAGTCACGCGTCCCGCTGTATCGTGCTCGTAGGCTGTGACGTTTCCCAGGGTGTCGGTGGCGCTCACAAGATTGCCCACCGCATCGTAGGCGGCCGTGCGCCGGTGGCCCAAGGCGTCAGTCACTGCCACGACATTGCCCGCCTCGTCGTATTCGCAGCGCACCGTGTTGCCCGCTGCGTCCGTGACCGCCGTCACGGCTCCGAAGGCATCGTACTCGTAGCTCGTTTCATGGCCGAGGGCATCGCACTCGCGCACCACGTTGCCAGCGCCGTCGTAGGCGAAGCGCGTAACCGCTCCCAGAGCATCAGTCTCACTGAGAGTGCGACCCTCGCCATCATGGGTCCAGGAGGCAATGGCACCCTGACCGTCGGAAAGGCTCGTCAGGTTTCCCGCCCCATCCCACGTAAACGAGAAAGCGCGACCGGCGGGATCGGTGGCGCCTTCCATGGCGCCGGAGCCATCGTAGGCGAACGACCAGGTGCGCCCCGCTTCGTCGATAGAACTCACGCGCCCGGCAGCCGTGTATGCGTAGGATGTCGTTGTCCCACGCCCGTCAGCGACCGATGCGCGGCGCCCACCCGGCTCCCAGGTAATTCGCTCGCTCACACCCAGGGCATCTTCGGTTTCCGTCAGATGACCAGCAGCATCATAGCGATAGGTTGTGACATTCCCCAGCGGATCCGTATAGCTGGTCGGCACACCGTAGGTGTCGTCGTAGGCGGCCTCCTCTACAACGCCATCGGGGCTTTCCACGCGAATGACGTTATCCCGCTCGTCATAGGCATAACGGGTCGTGTGCCCCAGAGCGTCCGTTTCGGACACCATGCGGTCGCGAGCGTCATAAGCGTAGGTGGCAACCGCTCCGCCGGGTTCGACCTGACGTACCAAGTTTCCCGCCTTGTCGTAGCCGTAGCGGGTGACACCGCCAGCTGGGTCGGTCATGGTGGCTATTCGGTAGGCGCCGTCGTAGGTGAAGGAAGTGGTGTAACCACGCTCGTCGGTGATGGCCTTTACGAGCCCTAACCCGTCCAGTCGGTAGGAGCGGCTTCCCCCTGCACCATCCCGTTCGCCGACGAGATGACCGGCCGCATCGTAGGCCCACGTGCGTCCGTGCCCCGCCGGGTCGGTCTCGGACACCTTGCGCCCCATGGCATCGTAAGCGTATCGGGTGGTGCCCGCAGCCGTTTCCACGCGCATGAGCTTCGCACCGGTCCAGGCGTAGGTTTCGCGCACGCCATCGGCATCGGTCTTGGAGGTGCAGCGATTCGCAAAGTCGTAGGTGTAGGCGGTCGTGCCCGTGGCCGGCGAGGTTTCCGAGAGCAAGTTGCCCGCGCCGTCATAGGTATAGCGGGTGGTGGCACCGTCGGGGTCAGTGCGGCTCGTCACATGGTTCTTGCCGTCATAGGTGTAGCGGGTGACGTGCCCATCGGGACTAGTGGATTGCACCAAGTTGCCGGCGGCATCGTAAGCGTAGGTACCATTCTCGTCCGAGATGAGTGTGTTATTCGCCCCATAGACGCGCGCGACCTTCCGCCCGTCGGGATACTCGATGGACGTCGTGCGTCCTCGGTCGTCATAGCGATGCACCGTCGTGCGCCCGGCCGCATCGGTGGCTCGGGTGTAGCCAGACCCATAGGAAAGCGTGTTCACATTACCAGCCAAATCCACCTGGCGTGTCACGCGATTGGCCCCGTCGTAGGTGTTGGCTACCACGCGCCGGCCATTCTGGTCGTACCAGGCGGTCATGCGCCCAGCGCCGTCGTACTCGTAGCGCACCGCCCGACCGCCGGCATCGGTGAAGCTCGTTAGATTCCCGCCGGCATCGTAGCCGTAGGCCAAGCGCGCACCGCCGGGAAGACTCACGGCGGTAATGAGCCCCTGAGCGTTGCAGGTCACAGCGTAGGAGGTGCCCGTGCGATCGGCGAGAGAGGCGATATGACCGTTGGCGTCGCGCCCGATCCGCGTGATGGAGCCGCCCGCGTCCTGTATCTCGGTGAGACGACCCCACTTATCGAAGCGGCGCACCGTTCCGTCGTCATCGACGATCTCCCAGCGGTAGCGCGTGGCCGAGCCTTCTTTGTAGGCGATCTTCTTCAGGGCCAACCCCGCTTCGCCGTGCCTCTTGAAGCCGCCCTTGCCGTCGGGGTCGAACCAGTATGTCTTGCCATCGCCCACTGAGTACACCGCCGCGCCGTTTTCCTGCAGGCCCAAGCTCTCATCCCAAGCGAAGCTCCAGTTGCGGCCGAAAGACGAGAGGTACCCGTCGCCCTGGGCGTTGTAGGTGCGCGTGAGGGCAAAGTCGCCGCCGAGGCCCGGCACCGAAGCGTCGGTGGCCTCCAGGATGAAATTGCCCGTATTCAGGTTGATGGGCTCGAAGCCGTATTCGCAATGCCTGCCGCGGCCCATGAGCGCCGAATCGATGCGCTTCTTCTGGCTGTCAGTCAGCTGCTTGGGGTTATAGGCCTTAGTGGTCTTCGGATTGCGCACGAATATAGTGTTGCCGCCCACGATGAGTGTGTCCTGCACACGATTGTCCTGGGCCAATGTGTTCAGGCTGACCCCGTAATGAGACGCAATGGAAGGGAGGGTATCTTTGGCCGTGGCCTTGTACACGAGGAAGCTGTCCGATTCCACCAGTTTGCCCGAGCTGCCGTTGGCCGCGGCCCGCGCCCGCACCTTGTAGCTGGTGTTGAACGCGAAGCCGCCGAACAACTTGCTCTGCCAGTTCGACAGCTTGTCGCGGTACTTGGTACCGCTGGGTACCTGCTTCTCCCACTCCGTGCTGTCGGGGTACTTGTAGCTGCGGCTGGCATAGGCCACCCCGGCGTCGTTTTTACCCACCAGCTCGTAGGCCACCATGGAACGGGGCTGGGCCACGCCGTCCGCGAAGACGCCGTCTAGCTGTAGCTTGCCCGCGAAATCCGCCTCGGTCACCGTGCGCAGATTGATGGTCGTGGCGTTCAGAGACAGCGATTCGCTCACCGGGTCGGGCACCGCCCAGTCAATTTCCAAGGATGGAGGGTTGTCGGCGTTCTTGTTGTCCAAAAGCTCGCACTGCATGTTGCGCTCATCGGTGGCCTTGATGCACAGGCCGTTCTGGCCCCAGGTGCCCTGCACCCAGTTGTTGACGGGCTCGCGCACATCCCATGCCAGATAGCCCTTGGAGGTGCGGGCGTTTTGCGAGGTGACGAACTCGTGACCCATGGATTTCTGGCTATTCCAGGTAATAGAGTCGAAGTCCCAGGACGACTTGTTGCGGTAGAGGCCAAGCTCTGTCTTGCCGTTGGAGAAAGCCGTACGCTGATGCAGCCACAGCTTGGCCGAATCGATGCGAGCCTCGTCCATGATGTTGCCGAAGTCGTACTGGATGGCCAGGTACACCCGGCACATTCCAAGACCGTAGCCGCCGCGGAATTCCGCTGTACCCGTCTTGTCGCCGTCGTCGTAGCCGGCATATTGGAAGTCGTTCTCGCCGACGTAGGTATCGGGCGCCAGCTGCTCTACCGCCGTCACGCGCATGGCGCTCTTGGCAATGTCGATGGTAGGATCGATGCGCACCGGGTAGGCGCGTTCGGGAGCCGAAAGCCACTCCCAATTCGCCTCCACCCGCGCCACGGGCGTACCGTCCTCAGCAGTGCCGAGGGCCATGGAGACCGAATTGTCCACCGCCTCAGCAGCGTCTATGGCTATGGGTGCCGACAGCGTGATGATCTCGCGCGGGTCCTGGGCCGTGGCCGCCAGGGCCGGATCGGCGCTCTCTCCATCGCTCGGATCGGGCGCCGCTCCTTTCTCGCGTACGATGACGATGCCCCGTTCATGCACCACCTCCAGATCATCGTCCACGATGATCTTCATGGCCGGCGCGAAGGCCTCCACGGGGCGCGTGAGGATGACGTCCTCCTTAACCACGCCGCCGAGGAGCGTGTATTGGTAGTCCACGCCAGGACGCACCTCGGTGTAGCGAATGGCATTACCCTCGGCGGCCGAATGGGTGAAGTCTCCCTCTTCAGGGACGAGCTCGATGCGATGGCCATCTTTCTCGATAACGATGCCGCGCCCCTCGCCCAAGGCTGCGGGCAAACGGAGATCGAACCCGTTGGCAGCAGGTTCGTACACGGTGGCGAAGTTGGGCTCGGGAAACACGGGGGCCGCTCCATCGCCTTCGCCGGAATCGCTTGCGCCCTCGGCAACAGCCGCAGCGCTCCCCCTTTCAGGCGAATCGGGCGCGAACAGGGAAAGGAACGCGGCCACGGGTCCTTCGTTCGCCGGTTCCTCAGCGACAACCAGGGTGTTATCAATGGGTCGGGCACTGCCATCTTCGTCGACATAGGCTGTGGCCACACCACCCAGCACTGTACGGAACCGCGTCTCCGAAAGCTGGTAGACCGCCACTCCATCTTCTGCCGATATCAGCTCCCCTTCGGGCTCTGGCTCGGCGTAGTAGTCCACCGGCGGCGCAGGTTCAATCACCTCGACAACGGGAACTTCCTCGGTGGCTTCTTCCGAATGCAGACCCTCCCCTTCGGATCCCGCATCTGCCGATGCCGAGGGATCCTCCGGCTGTTCCTCCGAAGGCAACGGCAGAACATCGTCACTCCCCAGATCCGATTCTGCCGAAGAAGGGGCGTCTTCCTCGGTCGGACTGGGAGATGTTTCTTCATCGGGCTCGTCCGCGGGCCCGGGCAGGCCCGATTGCTCCCCATCTGCGCCGGGTGTCTGAATGTCGCTTTCCGCCTGCGGTGCTCCCGTATCACCTCGCAACTCGTCAGCATAGGCAGCCACGCCATCGCCCAGCAGCGAGAACGTAAGCAAGAATGCAAGGAGGCAACAGAGGGCTTGACGACCCGATCGGCGCATCCGGGGCACCACGGCATCCAAAACACTCGCGTTGATGCCACCCCGATCGCTTCGATTCCTCCGCGAACGTCCGTAGAGATGTCGCACGAGCATGACCATGGCTACGGTGGAAGAGCCCAGGCCGATCGCGACGGAAGCCATGCGAACGAAAGCCCGGGCCGCTGACAAGCCGTGAGCGGGCACAACCCATTCCCAGGCAGCCCAGCCAACCAGTCCTGACAGCAATGCCGCCAAAACTGCGGCGCCGAGCATAGCGCTCAAGCACTTTGCAATAACGTAGCCAAACCCCCGAGACATGGTTCTCATCCCCTTCTGAAGCCAAGGGCCCATGAAAACCATTATGGAATCTATCAGCTAAAATATCATTCGTTTAACGCCAACTTATCGTTGATAAAGAAAACGATTCGTTGAGAATCACGCTCGTCTCCAGCGCGCTAGTCTTCAGTGTAGAAGTCTTCCTGCTCGTCCGCCTCATCGTAGACGTAATCGAGAATATCCCCTGGCTTGCAATCGAGCGCCCGGCACAGTGCATTCAGAGTAGAGAAGCGAATGGCCTTGATGCGCCCCGTTTTGATGCGCGAAAGATTGTTCTCCGAAAGGCCAATGAGCTCGGCTATTTCCTTCGACTGAACCTTCCGCTTCGCAAGCATTACGTCTAAGTTTACGATGATTGCCATGGCTCCGCTCCCCTACAGGGCCTCGTCGGCCAATTCTTGCAGAGTTTTCCCATAGCTGAGAATGTAAGCAAACAGGAAGAATGCCCCAGCAGCAATAAGTGTCTCGAAGTTGAGGTTGAGCCCTCCGGGTTGATCGCTGGTAAAAATCCCAAAGTCAACACCGCCAAAAGAAAAGCTAAGCGCCGAGACCAAAGGATCCCAGAAAAGGCAAAACAGGGTAAAGCCAACCATAAGCCACCCCGTGACCAGCATGCGCCTGATTTGTTTTTCAGAAAACGGAGTGGCGCCTTTCGCCACATCATGAGCAACGAGAGCGCAGAGGGTAAAGGCGAGGCCCATCACGACATCCTGCGTAAGAGCATACATCGCCCCAATCCAGACAGCAGCCCCATTCCCTGAGCCTGATTGCTGAACCAAAGCGACAAGAAGGAATAGGGCAAGAACGACAAAGAACGCTGCGGCTACAGCAAAAGCTACGCTAAGGAAGCGGCCCATACGATGAGCCCTCTGAAGCGATGATTCGATCTTGCCCAATTCTCTGTTGATTTTCAACAAAGTTCCTTTTCTCAGTCTGCTATGCCCAACAAACTATAGGACGAGAGGCTTGGGTTGAGGAAAGTAGCCTTTCTTTTCACAAAACTTGCGCACCTGGGAAGACTCGCTTTTTGTCTCCGCGCTTTGCTTCGCATAGCCGACGTTTACGCACACGCCTCCAAACCCAATATGCTGGCAACGCGAGTGGGAAGGGACATCGAAATCATCGAGATCAGAATGAAACAGCATGGTTTGCCTCCTTTGGCAGTTGTCGTTTGATACTTTCCAACGTTTCCCTAAAAAACACCTGGTACAAGGTGCAATATGGGTCAGTTTCCCCGCCACTTCCTATGGCGCGGGCCCGGCAACCGGTGCCACAAAGGTAGCGCAGGTCGCACGAGGCACACGGACTCGAAGCGCTCACCTCGTGCACTCGGCGGCCAATCAGCTCGCATTCCTTCGCCGTCGGTCCCTGCCCATCAAACACATTACCCATGCCATAGCGCTCGTCGTGCATCATGTGGCAGGGGTACACCTCGCCATCGGCGGCCACACTGAGCGTGTCCATGCCGGCACCGCAATTCTCGCGGCACTCCAACCCGCTCGCGAGTGTCTGAATGGCCGCCCCATCGCCTCCAGAGCACTGGATCATTATGGAAGCCAAGCGTCGCAAGTCATCGTCAGTGGGCATGAGGCCCTCGTCGCCCCATCCGCAAGACGTAGAAGAAAGGAGGCTGAAGTTCAGTTCGCAATGCAGCCGAGCAGCCAAATCATAGTAGAGCGGCACATCATCTATATTGAGGCGGTGCATCGTGGGGGTAATGCAGACATTGATATCCGTCGCCTGCGCCTCGGTCACGAATTCCACCAGTCGATCGAAACGTTGCTCTCCGCGAATGAACGCTGGATGGTCGGCAGTCGCCCCGTCGAAGGAAACGGAGATCGTATCGATATAGGGAGCGCAAGCAGAAAGAAGACTCCGATCAAGCACTGTTCCGTTTGTTAGCACGTTGATGGATGAAATCCCATGATCGATAGCCGCCAACTCAAGGATAGCAGGGAGGTCGGAGCGCAAGAAGGGTTCACCGCCCGATATATTCAACTCCGCAATGCCCCGCGACGAAAGATACCGCAATGCGTTGCCAATCTGCGTTACCGTAGGGTCATCAGCACCATTGCGATCACCAATCCAGGAATAGCATCCCTCGCATCGCAAATTGCACCGGTGGGTAATATGCAGATAGGCACTCTTCAATACAGGCAAGGCCAGCCGGTCCAATCGGCCTGCCTCCATCTGCGCCGCCAAATCAGGAGCCAATCTCCCTACCTCAGCGATGGACACTTCGCCGGCCACGAATGCCTGCGCCAGCGGCACTTCATCGGGCGAGAGGCCAATCACGAAGCCTGTCTGAGGGTTTCCAAGCATCGCAATACCGTCGACGGCGAAAAGCCGAGCCCGTTCGTTCACTGCATTTCGCCCCTTTCGATACGCATTGTTCCTCTCAAGCCGAATCATAGTTTCCGCTCTTTCGTCGTTGTTTTCCAGTCCCGATTATCAACTTTTCGTTGTTAATTGAAACGATTCGTTGATAATCACAAGGCTCATTTTCCAGAAAGTGCCCTATATGCGATTCACAACACCCCCAATCATCGAGTATCATTGATTACCAACGAAGTTTTGTTGATTGCGGAGATGACGATATGCATATCGATCATTTAGCTTACCTTGTCGCGACGGTGGATTTGGGCAGCATGGCCGAAGCGGCCCACCACCTGCACGTGACCAGTCAGGCAATCTCCAAGGCCATCAAAGACATGGAGAAGTACTTTGGCCACGAGATCATTGCGCGCGACGGGCGCAGCATTAAGCCCACAGCGCTAGGCACCGAGCTTGCAGACCTCGCCCGTCCCGTTGTTGAAGGGTATAAAGACTTCGAGGCATTTGGGCTAAGCTACGTTAAGGACGGCGATTCTCCTCGCGCTATTCGACTGGGCATTCCCGTTACCGCCTTACGCGGCGCTCTGTTTGATGAAAGCCGGCTCGATCTTTTCCGATTTGAATTCCCGGAAATCTCACTGGAACTATTTCACAGTTCAGCGGACGGGTGTCTGAGGGCCTTAGAGCAGGGGCTCATTGATGCAGCGGTCAGCATTGGCCGCTGCAACCAGGATGACTTTTTCAACGTGCGTATCGGCTCGTTGCAACTTAAGGTTCTGGCTCGCACAGGCCACCCCGCCGCCGTGGGCGAAGCGGTCGATTTCAACGATTTGGCACGATTCCCCATCGCGCTTCCCGAAGACCTGCGCTTTGTATTTCCCAAAATCGATCAGCAGTTTACCCAAACAGGCCAAAGTAATCGCTTCGAAGCCCTCACGCCAACCCTCGAAGCCCACAAAGCCTTTCTCGCCAAAGATGGCCTCATCTTGGCGGGCCAGAAGAGTCCGCTTCTGGAACTGGGTGATTTCCTGTGCGAAAAGCCACTTACCGTCGAAGAAGGCATCTTCGCCCTGCCCCTTTACCTCACCTACCCCCAGAATAAAAACCACCTTAGCCTTTCCCGCCTTCAATCCACCCTTATCCGAGGACGGGGATCGCAAGAACCGTTACCCGCGAATCGTTCCCGCCCATAATCGAGAGAGGAGAACTATGTCTACAGGAGAGAATGCACGGAGCACTAGTTTTTGGCAATTCGATCAGCGCCTTGCCCGGCGCCTCAACGAAGAGCCCGGAGGACATCCCATCGGCTAGCACGAAGAACTACGAGCACCAATATCCATCCTGGTCCAAAGACCAATCCCAATTGCCAACAGTCACACATTCGAGCAGCTGATTAAGAAAGGCGGTTTGACAATGGACGATACCTTTTCTCCATTTGGAGCTCCCGAGTGGAAGGAGGAGGCCACCGAGGAGCAAATCCGACGTTTTCGGTCCAAACTACTTGCATGGTGTGCAGAACGCCCTGCCTTGCTTGCCCTCGTTGCGAGCGCCGCAGGCTTCGTGCTCATCTTCCTCTCCTATTGCACTCAATTCGGCCGAGCCTTCTATTTCGCCATTCCAATCACTGAAATTCCCCCTGCGGAAACTTTGGAAACCATTTTGATCATGATCGCTGCCGCCGTTATCCTGCTTGCAACAAATTCAGTTTCATATCGCGAGGTAAAATACCAGAAGTGCACCCACATCCTAAAACAACTCGTCAAATGGTGGGGCTTTTTATTCATCCTGGTAGTTATTATTTTTGTACTATATGTGCTAATTACCGCGATAATTAACGCGCCAATTAACACATTAATTGCCCCGCAGAACGCTGAAAATGGCCAGAGCGACTCCTGGATTGAACCATTGCCAGGACTTCTTGGCGCACTCGTCCTTCTTGCTCTCCTTATATGGATACTGGTTTTTGGAATGGGAGCTATCTTCGGCCTCTCTGAGCGCAGAAGCCCCCTATCGGTCCGCTGCTACGAAAAAGACTCGCCGCAAAAAACTGCTCCAAGCAATAACGCGGGAATCATACGGAACAAAATTGGCCGCCAGGCACTTCGATATGGCCTAGCTCTAGCTATTCTGTCGTGTGGTTTTGTCGCCATAGGTTTTATCGCTCCGCAGTATCCTGGCGCTCCCGCAACTATTGCTGTTGTCGACAACGAGACCGAAGAAAAGCAAACCTGGCTTGTCGTGTTCTCTGACAAAGATCGCGTTTGCGTGGAGGAATGCGATCTAAGCGATTCCTCACTCTTGAAAGTAGACACATCTCATTTTCTATGGATGGACAAGTCAGACCTGGTTTTCTATCCCATCTCAACACCCCGCATAACCGTAGAACTTCCTTCGGACAACGAAGTCAATCCCGATTCAAGCGCAAATCAAAATTGATGGCCGCATCGGAGAAATTCAGTCTGCAAAATCACCAAACGGCTAATGACAGACTGGGGTAGCCATTAGGCAGGGCTCCTGGGTACCAAACCGCCTGTTTTTGACGGGCGTTTCGGGTTTTCCGTCAAAAATGAGGGGTTTGGTATCGCGGGCGGTTTTTTGGCGATGCCGTGACCTGGTGCTTCTTTGGGCGAGGGTTCCAAACCCCTGCTTTTTGCCGGGAAAAACGGTACCAAACCCCTTATTTCTGCCGGAAAATCTTCTGAGGCTGGCAGAAATGAGGGGTTTGGTATCGAAGAGGGTCTTATGGGACCATTTTTACAGCCAGCAGGGTTATCTGCGCCGCTCTTTTTCTTCGTGGCCGACAATCGGGCCCGCCCCCACCAAACGGAAAGCGGGCCGGCTCCGGGAAGGGAGCCGGCCCACTGAGGTGTTGGGGCGCGAGTGGTGCTTAAGCGGCGCAGGTTGACGCGAACCCTACGCGGCGCGTTGCCGCCGCTGGCTGGAGCGCTTGCTGCGCCTGGCTGCGATGCTGAGGCGACGCAGGTCGGAGCGCTCGAGGCCTAGGCGGCGTCTTGCTGCTGCTGGCCGTAGAGGCGCAGCATGTCCTCGATGCTCATGCCGCCCATGCCGCCCTGGGGCTGGCCCATGGACTGCTGCTCGGTCTCGGCCTTCTTCTGCTGCTGGGTGGCAGCATCGTCGCCGAGAGTCACCTGAACCTCCTTCTCCTGGCCGCCACTGTTCACAGTCAGGGTCACGGTGTCGCCGGGGTTCTTGGTGCGCACGTCCAGCATGAGGTCGCTCGCGCTTTCCACGGGCTGGCCGTCGAAGGCGGTGATGATGTCGCCGGGCACGATGCCGGCCGCGGCGGCGCCGGAGTTCTCGGACACGCCGGCCACGTAGGCGCCAGTGTCAACGGCCAGGCCGTAGCGCTGGGCCGCCTGGGCGCTCACGGTGGACAGGCTCACGCCGAGCTGAGCATGGGTGGGCTCCTGGCCGGCGATGATCTGCTGAGCCAGGTTGATGGCGTAGTTCACCGGGATGGCGAAGCCGACGCCGGAGTAGTTGCCGGAATAGGAGGTGATGAGCGTGTTGATGCCGATGAGCTTGCCCTCGTCATCCACGAGCGCGCCACCCGAGTTACCGGGGTTGATGGCCGCGTCGGTCTGGATCATGTTCGGATAGATGGTCACCTCGCCCGAGCCGCCGGACTGCATGGACTCGGTGGCGTCCATGATCTGGGAACGACTCGTGGCCGATACGATGCCCGTGGCCACGGACTGCTCCAGGCCGAAGGGGGAGCCGAGGGTCATGACCCACTCGCCGATAGTTAGGTTGTCGGAATCGCCGATATCCATGGGGGTAAGCCCGCTGGCATCCTTAGCCTTCAGCACGGCCACGTCGGAGGAGGCGTCGGTGCCTACCAGCTCGGCATCGTAGGTCTCGCCGGCCACGGTCACCTTATAGGCGGCGCCACCTTCCACCACGTGGTTGTTCGTGATGATATAGCCATCCTCGGACAGCACCACACCAGAGCCCTGGGAGTACATCTGAAGTTCCTGGCCGCCCTGATCCTGCGGGGCACCATAACCGTAATTGTAGCCGAACAGCTCTTCCAGGCCGCCCATGCCGCCCATGGACTGGGGCGCGGCGTACACGTCGATGGCCACCACGGAGGGCAGGCACTTCGCGGCCACGGCCTCGGCCAACGTGGCATCCTCGCTCGGCGAGATGACCACCGGCTGGCCAGTGTTGGGGTCGGTCACCGTGGCGGCCGGGGAAGAGCCAGTCATGGCGTCCACGGCGCCCCACACGCCGAAGGCGAGCACGCAGGCCACCAGGGCACCGGCAAACGCGATGAGGAAGGTCTTGCCGCCGGAGCTCTTCTGAGCCGCATGCTGGGCATGGACGGGCTCGGCTTCATAGGTTTGCTGGGCGCCGGCCTGGGGCGCGGCATAACCGTGCTGGGGCGCTCCGTAGGCCTGCTGGCCATGGGGAGCACCGTGGGTCTGCGGGGCAGTCGGCGCGGGATGAACCGGCTGGAAGGGGTTCGGCTGGCCGGGCTGGCCGCCGGGGTTCGGGGTGCTCCCGCCGGGGGCGGGAGTGCCGTTCATGTCGGTCATAGGGGTCTCCTTTGCAGAAGGGTTGCAACGTATGCTGCGGCAAACCTTAGCACGCCCCTGAGAGAATCCACCATGCTGGCAACCCATCGTCACGCTTGCGTCACGGAGATACACCAACTGGTGTACATCCCGTGACGCCCCATGGAAAACGGGGCGGCCCCTTGCTCGTGAAGAAGGACGGTCTGCCGGGCACGGACGTGGCGCTCAACGAAAAGCGGGGCGGCCCCTTCCGGAACCGCCCTGCTCACTCGCTCATGCTATCCGCGTTCGACAGGCCTGGCTCGCGGCCCGGCCGACCCCGGCCCTAGCCGCCGCAGCCCCCTAAGCCCTGCGCCGGCTCTGACGCCGCGACCGCGCCAGGGCGATGACGGCCACGCAGCCGGCCACGCAGGCCGCGACCACCAGGAGGGCCCCGCGGGCCGCATCCCCGGTCTGGGCCAGGTACAGCAGTGTGCGGTGCTTCTTGTCATCGTCTGCCTCGCCGCCGATGATGCCGCCCTTGGCGTTCACATCGGCCGACGGGTACACCGGGTCGGGGTTGCTCACCCCGGGATGCCCCTCGATGAAGGAGTCCCAGCCCTCGGAGGGCACGAAGGGGCCACCAGGCGTCGTGCCGGCACCGCCGGGCTCGCGGGTGGAAGGCAGCGTGCCGTGGGCCGAAGCCGTGTTGCCCACGTCCTTGCCCACCGCGTCCTCGGTCACCAGAGCGTCGAAGGTCACCGACACCGAGGCACCGCCGGGCAAGTCGCCGCAGGCCACGGCCAGCACGCGGCTGCGCACATCGTAGGCCGAATCGGGCACGTCGTGCACCGTGCCGGCGGCATCGGTCAGCTTGATGCTCTTCTCCAGCACCTCCAGCCCCTCGGGCACCTCGTCGCGAACGACCGCGTCGTACCACATGGAATACGGCTTGGCATTGCTCACCGTTACTGTGTAGCGCACGGTATCGCCCACGTGGGTGCTACCGTCGCTGCGGTCCAGGTTCTCGGCCGTCTTCACCAACTTCACGTCGGCCGGTCCCTCGTCGTCATCTTCCAGCTTCGGATCCGACGGGCTTGCCGTGCCGGGGTCGGCCGGCTCGGAGGGCGGAATCACGATCTCCTCGTCCTCGGGAATCTCGGGGAACAGGTCTTTGATCTCGTCGATGACGTCCTTCTCCTTGTCCTCCCACGTGGTACCGTGGTCCTCGGGGTTGTAGGGGCCGGGCGGGGTGGGCTTGCGGTCGATCTCGATGGGCCCCGGTGTGGGGTTGTCGGGATCGGGCTCGGGCACCGTCTGCGAGGGCTGGGTGCCCAGGGGCGCCGCTATGTTGGACAGGTTGCCGTCGCCGTCCAGGGCCTCGCCGGTCACCGTGCACTCGAAGGTGACGCTGGCGCTCTTCAGCCCCGGCACATCGCCCAAGCAAAAACCGAGAATGCGCGAGGCCTCGTCCCAGTCGGCCTCGAAGTCGCGGTACTCGTTGCCCGCCGCGTCGATCACCACCGCCGAGCCGGCCACATAGGCCAGGCCCTGGGGCAGTGGATCCTTCACCACCACATCGTAGTAGGAGCTGCCGGGCTTGCCGTTGGCCACGGTAATGGTGAAACGAATGGTATCGCCCACCAGGGCCGATGCCTGGTTGGGCCGGCTCGCGAAACCGGGGGTCACGTTCTCGGCCGTCTTGGTCGTGGTAATGTCGCCACCGGGACGAGGGTCCACGTCGTCTGGCACGATGATGAGATCGTGATCGTCGCGAGCATCGGGGTCCACCGGGTCGGGGCGCATCTCGGGCGTGATGGGCACCGTGACGATGACCTCCTCGCGAATGGGGTCGCCATCCGGGTCATCGGGGTTGGGCCGCTCGATGGTCACGGGAATGTCCACGTGGTCGGCCTCGGGGTCCTCTTCCAGCTTCTGTTTGATCTGCTCGTCCAGCTCCTTGGCAATATCCTCGGGCGACTGCGGGTCCTCCTTGTCGCCGAACTGCACGATGACGTCGCCCTCCTGGATGGGGCGCTTCGGCGGCTGGGCATCGGGATCGTCCGGGTCGGCATCGGGGTCGGTCGGCGGAGCCGGCTTCGCCGGGTCGTCGGGGTCGGCATCCACGGCCTCGTCGAAGGGCGAGCCGGGTTTCACGGGGCCTACGGGCACGCCGGGCTTCTTCGGGCCGTCGGGGTTGCTCGGGTCTTCCGGCTCCGGGTCCTCCAGGTCGCCGCCGAGAATCTCGGTGGCCGTATCGGGGTCGGGCACAATGGGCTCCGGCTCCGGTTCGGGAGCGGCATCGGGGCTCGGGGGCAGCGTCGGGTTGGCCTCGGCCTCGGCCGGGGTCACCTCCACGCCGTTCTCGGTATCGATGCGGTTATCCCAGTCGAAGGCGTCGGGATCGATACCGTAGACGCCCGACACCTCGGAATGGCTCAGGAACTCCGGTTTCTCGCCCGGCTGCTTGTCCAGCACATCGGTCTTCACGACCACGTCCAGCTTGAAGCGGTAGGACTGGCCGCCGAACAGCGTGGGCAGGCTCTTCACCACCACCTTGTCGCCGACCACCTCGTAATCGGCCTGCACCTCGTTGCCCTCAGGGTCAACGATGGTCAGGGCCGAGAAGTCGGTGTCGCCGGGAATGCCCAGCTCGTACACGGGGTTGATGCAGGCGGTGTCGTTCTTCTCGTTGGTGGCCGTCACGACATAGCGCAAGGTGTCGCCGGGGCGAATGGTGCCGTCGGTGCGCGACATATCGTAAGCCGTCTCGGTCATGGCCAGCTCGGGTTCCTTGGCCAGGTCGGGGAAGATGTACACGTCGAAGCTCTTGGTCACGCTGCTGTAGGCGCCCGTGCCCTTGATGGTGGCCGTAATGGTGGTCTTGCCCGCCGACATCACCCGCGCCACGGCGCCCACGCCGTAATCCACCTTGCCGTCCACATAGGGGCGGTTCGTGGTGAAGTCGTTGGGCTCGATCTTAATCACGCCCGGGTTCGAGCTGGTGAACACGATGTCACCGATGGAGTTGGACTGCACGTACAGCGGGAACCAATCCGCATGGGTCGCGATCACCGTGCCGTCCTCGTCGGTCTCGTCGCGGAACTTCGACACGTCGGTCTCTTCCCGCTTGCCGCGGGGCTCCTTGGTGGCAGGGTCAACCCAGTCGCGCTCGGTCTTCTCGTTGATGTTGGCCTTCACGGTAGCCTCGTTGGCGGCTTGCTCGGCCTCGCTGAGCCCCTCGCCATTGGGCACATAGCCGGTGTCCTTCATGTTGAACAGGCGGAAGTCCGGCGTGGCCAGCTCAATTTCCACCGGTGCCGCCTCGTTGGCCGACTCGTAGTAGTTCACGTAGGCGGAATCGTTGTGGGCCGGCTGCCAGGCTTCACGGGGCTCGGTGCCCATGATGCGGGCCAGAGCCGAGGCCACAGCGGCGCCGGCAGCGGCCTCGTCGCGCGGGTCGGATCCCGGGCGGGCGCTCGTGTACTCCACATACACATGGTGCTCGTTGCCCTCGGCGCTCTTGTCCTCCAGGCCGAAAGCCTCCAGCTGGCCGCGGGTCAGGTTGAAGTAGGCCATGGTGTGCTCGCGGCCGTCCTTGTCCTGCTTGATCCACGCCTTCTCGAAGGTGTCATCCTCCAGCTCGGCGCGGTCGAACTCGATGACGCCGCCGAGGCTCTCGGGCACCGCGCGCCCGTCGATGTACAGTTGCAGACGGCCCGTCGGCGCCTTGCAAGTGGGCTTCGACATATTGGAACCGTCGGGATAGGTGTCGCCGAAAGGCAACTTGTCGCTGGCCACGTCCACGGGCACCACAAGGTGGTTGTTCGTGGCAGTGTTGAAGTTGCCGGCGTTCTCATCCTGGGCCCAGGTGGGGCCGGTGTACTCCTTCTCCACCTTGTTGCCGTCGCCGTCGGTGATCTCCAACTTCAGCGGCTCGGTCAGCTCCCAGGAGGTCTTCGAGGTCACCGGCGAGATGATGGCGCTGCCCGTAGCCGCATGGCCCCAGTAGGTCATGTTGAAATTCGTGTCGGAGGCATACTGATTGGAGCGTACTTCGATGGTGTACGTTCCCGCAGCGGTGGGCGTCTTGGTATTCTCCGACGCGCTGCCGACCGTCTCACCGTCCTCATCCACCTGCCAATAGTAGTACTTGATGAACTTGTTCTGGTTCAACTCGCCGGCAGGGGGATCGTCGACGGGAATGGGGGTCTTTTCCACGTCGACTGGCTCAAGCTGTTCTCCATCGTAGTACTTGTTCCAGTTCTCCTGCACGAAGGTCTCGTCCAGCTCGAAGACGTTCCATTCCTTCGGCTTGGTGTCACCGCCGTCCACCGATCCGGGGGGAAGGGTGGTATTGGAGGTGAGCAGCTTGTCTCCCACATAATAGGAGAAATTCGCATCAATCTGATGATCGGCGTTCGTGCCTTGGGGAAGCCAGAGATACAGCTTGCCGTCGTTCAGGTTCGCCGGTGCCCCATAGCGTGGGTCGGAAAGCTTCTTGTCAAGCAGAAGCTCCCAGCTCTCCATCTTGGCGTTGAAGTCAGGCGTAACCCCGGCCTTGTCGGCCGCCGCCTGAATCTTCGACTTCACGTCCACGGTAATCATGCCGACCTTCTTGGTCTTCTCCACGTCGCCCCATGCAAAAGCGGTCTGACCCGGCGCCACGCCGTTGCCTTGGAAGCGCGTGCAGTAGACCGAGCCGCCGGTGATGATCACATAACCGCCGTCACCGCCGATCTCGAGGTAACCAGCGCCGTTGCCCCAATGGGGAAGCAGCGTACCGCCGGTGATGAGAATGGTCTTTCCTGCATTGGTGCCCGCGCAACCCTGGCCGAAGGCATTGCTGTGCTCGGCGCCAAAGGCCTCGATGAAGCCACCGTTAATGGTGATGTCGCCAGCCACCGTGGCGTGGGCGTTACGCGTTATGAGAGCATCCTGGAAGGGGAATGTGTACTGGGTTCCCAGGGACATGCCGCCCTCGTAGGTGCAGCCGCCACCGATGGCCGCCCCATGATAGGAGGCATAGGCTTTCACCTCGCCGCTGTTGAAGATAGTCTCGGTGCTGCCCGCTGCGTGGCCGCCGCCGATGCCGCAGCCGGCGCCGTTGCCAGTTCTGTCGTTTGCCTCGGCATGGATAATGCCGCCGTTGAACGTCATGTGACCCGAATTCTCCAGAGGGCCGCCGCCGATGGCCGCCGCACGAATGCCGCCATAGGCGTTCAGGGCTCCCGGGTTGCGGCTGTCGAGGTTCGAGAGGCTGTTGACCAGATCGGAGCCTTTGGCCGTAGCCGTCTGCGTGTCGCCGTCCTTATCGCGGTACTTCGTGCCTGCGGGAATCATGCCCTGCTCGGGAACAATGGCCCTGCCGGCCGTGTCCACGTTGCGGACCGCGTCGTCTACCACGAGGACCGAACCCTCGCCGCAGCGAAGGGCCGGGTACTGCTGATAGCGCGTGGGGTCGGTGGCAGTGTTCGCCGTCTTCGTAAGGTGCTGGTTGGCGTAGAGCGTGTTCACCGTGCCGTCAGCGAGGGTGAGGTGCACGGTCGTCTTGTTCTTCACATCGTCAGCAGACACCTCAGTTGTAAGGTAGGAGCCGTTATCGGTGCTGTTGGTGACGATGTTGAAGGGAAGTTCGCTGCGAATGTTCACGCCCTCGAAGGTGATATCGGCCTTCACGCCGGGCTCGACCCGGATGGAGGTGGCCACCGCCGTATCAACCCCCTGGGTATTCTTCAGACGATAGGTGCCGTCTTTCTTGATGACGAGGGAGGATATCGTGTTTTCGGCCTTGTACTGAGGGTACACCGTAATGTCGCGGCCGCTGTTCGAGCCAGCGGGACGCGTGCTGCTCCGACAGTAATGGGTATAGGTCACCGTCTCCAAATCGTAGTCGGTGCCGGGCGTGCCGCCCTGGATGGAGAGGCCGCCGTAGTCGGTGAAGCCGTCACCGTCGGCCTGGGGCGCGGGCTCGCCTTCCTCGGAGGCCGCGACGATGCCATCATCGGCTGGGGGAGCAGCGACAGCCGGGGCATCGGCAGAGTCGGCGGCATCGACAGCGGGATCGGCTACCTCTTCCTTAGAAGCGCCCCCCCCCGTGGCGTTTTCGGAGCCATCGCCGGGTGCCGAGCTGTCAGGCGCAACGCCATCGCCACCAGCGGAAGTGTCGGCGTGCTCATCAGATTCGGGCGGCAGGGCCTCGCCAGTGCCAGTTTCGCCGGCATCCAGAGGACGGTCGTTCACCGTCAGCGAATCGGAAGATGTTTCTTCAGGGCTTCCGTAGGCGAATGCACCCACGGACGGCAGGGTCAAGCCCGCCGCCAGGGTTACCGCCAGGATGCAGCGAAACAGCTTCTTTTGGGGTACGTTTTCTTTCATTGCTGCTCCCACCTGGCCTTCCACAGCCGATGGACCGAGGAAGACGCAAACGTAATCGTCAGTATAGGTGTCGCACAGTATACGCCAACCCGACGATTTTTCAACAAAGCGTCTTTGCTCGGGAACGAAACATGCCGTTAAGAGTCCCGCTGCACCGTTGGGCGGGAGCCGATGCAACTCCAGCAGCTAGCCCGCCAAATGATCGGTGGCGCCGATGGCCCCCACGGAAATGGCGCCATCATCCCACACCACCTCGGTGATAGAGGCATTCTCGATCTTGGAGGGAAAGGGCACGTCATCGCGGGCGTACAGGAACACCAACGCGCGGATGAGCAGGGCATGGGACACCACGAGCACATTGCCACCGCCCGCCTCCTCCACGGCGCGGCCGCATTCGTGCAGGAACGCCTCGATGCGGGCAGCTATGGCAGCGAAATTCTCAGCCCGTTCCATTGGATCGGTGGCATTCAGATAGTCGGCGATCTCGTTGAGGCGCCGATTCTGGGCTTCCCGGGGCAGATCCTCCCCGAACAGATCCCGCAGGCACTGGCGCATGGCCTCAGAGGGTTCTCCCTCCAGCGCCCCGAAGCACCACTCGCGCAGCCGTGCATCTTCGCGTACGGGAACGGGCGCAATAGCCCGTCCCTCGCAGGCACGCGCCTCTGCCCGGGCTTCCAAGGCCAGGGCCAGCGTATCGCGGGCCCGGGAGGCGTCGCTGGCATAGGCGGCCGCAAAATCCCGATCGGCCAAGCCCCGGCCGAGCAGGCGGGCATCGCGCACACCCTTCTCGGTGAGGGGCGAATCGCACCAGCCCTGAACGCGGTTCTCAACATTGAACTGGGTTTCCCCGTGGCGGGTGAAGTAGAAGGTGACGGCCATGACGTGCGGCTAATCTCGGTCGTAGTTCGCCAGGAAGGCCCGGGTGCGGTCGTGCCGGGGGTTGTTGATGACCTCGCTGGCCGGTCCCTGCTCTACGATAACGCCGCCGTCCATGAAGATGATCTGATCGGCCACGTCGCGGGCAAAGCCCATCTCGTGGGTGACGATCACCATGGTCATATGCTCGGCCGCCAAATCGCGGATAACCTTCAGCACCTCGCGCGTGAGCTCCGGGTCCAGGGCACTCGTCGGCTCGTCGAAGTACAGCACATCGGGGTTCATGGCCATCGCCCGAGCAATGGCCACGCGCTGCTGCTGGCCGCCGGACAGATCGCAGGGCACCATGGATTCCTTATCGGCCAAGCCCATCTTCGCCAGCAGATCGCGCCCCCGGGCCAAAGCCTCGTCCTTCGGCATCTTCTGCACGCAGATGAGGGCATCGGTCACATTCTGCAGCACCGTATAGTGCGGAAACAGGTTGAAGTTCTGGAACACGAGCCCATAGCGGGTCTTGGCCGTCGCGATGGTGGCCGCATCTCCGTACACGGCGCGGCCCTCGGCGTTGTTGGAGCACACCACCAAATCGCCGTAGGACAAGTCGCCCGAGTTCAGCGTTTCCAACAGCGCCAGGCAGCGCAGCAGCGTGGACTTCCCGCCGCCCGACGGCCCGATGACCGCCAGCACGTCGCCCTTATTCACCGTCAGCGAGATATCCTTCAGGACCTCGTTGTCCCCGAAGGCCTTCTTGCCGTGGTTCAATGTTACAACAGCGTTAGTCATGATAATAATCCAGCTTCTTCTCGACGCGGTTCAGGATAAACTCGATGACCAGACAGAACACCCAGTAGATGAGGGCGGCGATGGCGTAGGGGATCATGGACACCTCGCTGGCCGCGAGCGCCTTGGCTGCCGAGAACATCTCCATGATGCCGAGCACGAAGGCCAGAGACGTGTCTTTCACCAGGGTGATGATCTCGTTGCCCATGGCCGGCAGAATGCGCTTGATGACCTGGGGCAGCACAATCTTCGTGAAGGTCTGGGCCTTGGAATAGCCCAGCACCGTGGCCGCCTCGTACTGGCCGCGGGGAATGGACTGGATGCCCGAGCGGTAGATTTCCGCGAAGTAGGCCGCATAGTTCAGGATGAAGCCGATGGCGCAGGCCCAGAACTTCCAATCGCTACCCATGTTCAGGCCGAACAAATAGTAGGGGCCGAACATGATGGCCATAAGCTGCAGCATGAGCGGTGTGCCGCGCAGGATGGAAATGTAGAGCTGGGCGAGCCAGGCCAAGGGCTTGAACCGGCTCATGCGGGCCAGGGCCACCACAATGCCGAGGGGCAGCGACCCCACGAGCGTAATGACGAAGATTTGGGCCGTCAGCCCGAAGCCTTCCATGAGAATGCCCATCATAACGGGAAATTCCACGCCTCTCCACTTCCTCTCTAGCCGTCCGGCCTACACCCGGGTGCCCATGATACCGCACCCCAGCGCCACGGAGGGCGAAGCCCGTCAGGACTTCGCCCTCCCTCTATATATCTTTACCTACTTCTCGCTGGTTCGCCCAAGGAAGTCAGCGAGGTTGCGACCGGCTAGTCAGTCAGCACCCAGTTGTCGATGCTGATGCCGTACTCGCCCCACTTCTCGCACAGCTGGGCGATGGTGCCGTCGTCGTACATCTCCTTCAAGGTCTTGTTCACGGCGTCCACCATGGCGGTATCGCCGTC